>DNXT01000201.1:6795-7482 GCA_003505795.1 Lysobacteraceae bacterium
GCAGGATCAGCAGCGCGATCACGCCCACGCCCTTGGTGATCACCCCGAGCCCGGCCGCGAACCAGCCCAGCGCCCACCAGCGCCAGTGCGGCCCCAGCAGCAGGTGGCGCAGCAGGCCGTAGTTGGCCAGGGTAATGAAGAACACCACCAGCGGATCGATCTGCGCCTTCTTGGCCTGGAAGGTGAAGTGCAGGGTGAACAGCAGCACCCAGCCGGCATACAGGCCGACGCGGCGCGTCCACAGCCGGCGCCCGAGGTCGTACACGCAGGCGATCGTGCCCAGCGCGGCCAGCAGCGACGGCAGCAGGAACGCTACTTTCCAGTCGCGCAGCAGCGTGTAGAAGCTTGCCTGCAGCCACATCAGCATCGGCGGCTTGTCCGAGTACAGCTCGTCGCCGCGGTGCGGGAACAGCCAGTCGCCGCTCTCCACCATGTGCTTGGCCACCAGTGCGAAGCGCGGCTCGTCTGAAGGCCAGGGATCGCGGAGTCCGAGGCCGGCGCCGATCACCAGCACGGCGGTGATCGCAAGCAGCCAGAACTCGCTGGAGGCACGGGTCTTCAGCATGGGCACGATGTCACGGATACGAGATGCAGGAGCGGGGTCAGGACGCTTTTAGCAGACGCGCGTAGAAGAAGCCGTCGCAGTCCAGCTCGCCGGGCAGGCGCTGGCGGCCGGCGCCGGCCGGG
>DNXT01000200.1:0-693 GCA_003505795.1 Lysobacteraceae bacterium
CCGCCGGCAAGGTCGCGCTGAAGGCCGGCGACCGCTTCGACCTGGTGGCCGATCCGAACGCCCCGGCCGGCGACGCGACCCAGGTCGGCGTCAGCTACCTCGGCCTGCCGCAGGACGTGGGCCCGGGCGACGTGCTGCTGCTCGACGACGGCCTGGTGCAGCTGAAGGTGATCGAGGTGCAGGGCGAGCGCATCGTCAGCACCGTGCTCAACGACGGCGTGCTGTCCGACCGCAAGGGCCTGAACAAGCAGGGCGGCGGGCTGTCGCTGGGCGCGCTGACCGAGCGCGACAAGGAGCTGATCGGCATCGTCGCCAAGATCGGCGTGGACTTCATCGCGGTGTCGTTCTGCCGCAACGCGCAGGACATGAACGACGCGCGCGAGATCGCCCGCCAGCACGGCTGCGACGCGGCGCTGGTGTCCAAGATCGAGCGCACCGAGGCGATCGAGAACCTGGTCGAGATCGTCGAGGCCTCCGACGTGGTGATGGTCGCCCGCGGCGACCTCGGCGTGGAGATCGGCGACGCCGAGCTGCCGGGCCTGCAGAAGAAGATCATTCGCGAGTCGCTGGCGCAGAACAAGGTGGTTATCACCGCCACGCAGATGCTGCAGTCGATGGTGGAAAGCCCGATCCCGACCCGCGCCGAAGTGCTCGACGTGGCCAACGCGGTGATCGACGGCACCGATGCGGTGA
>DNXT01000200.1:899-2900 GCA_003505795.1 Lysobacteraceae bacterium
TCGACGGCACCGATGCGGTGATGCTGTCGGCCGAGACCGCCGCCGGCGCCTACCCGGTGCGGGCGGTGGAGGCGATGGCGCGCATCTGCCTGGGCGCCGAGCGCCAGTTCGAGACCGATGCCGACTTCAGCAAGGCCGCGCGCAACCTCGAGCGCGCCGACCAGGCGATCGCGATGGCCACCATGTTCCTGTCCGAGCACGTGGGCGTGCGCGCGATCGTGGCGATGACCGAGTCCGGCGGCACCCCGCGCTACCTGTCGCGCTTCCGCGCCAAGGCGCCGGTGTTCGCGGTGACCCGCCACGACGGCGCGCGCCGGCAGATGGCGATGATGCGCGACGTGTTCCCGATCAACTTCGACAGCCGCGGGCTGACCCCGCGCGAGGCCGCGCGCGGCAGCATCCGCGCGCTGGTCGAGGCCGGCCGGCTGTCGCCGGGCGACCGCGTGGTGTTCACCAGCGGCGAGCACATGGAAACCCACGGCGCCACCAACACCCTGCGCCTGCTCGAAGTGGGCGAGGACGGCCGCGCCAGCGGCCTCGGCGAACTGTAAACAAGAGCCGCCGGGGCACCCGAAGCCCCGCAGGAGCGACTTCAGTCGCGATAGGGCTTTCCGGCAAAGCTCCCTCGCGACCGAAATCGCTCCTGCGACCGGCCGTCCCGTCTTTCGCCATGTCGAGCATCGATCGGCCGTTCGGCTGCCGTGGAGCGCTTCATGTAATCGTTTGCGGACATTCCGTGAAGGAATGATTGGGTGCTTCGCCGCTATACTTTCGGCCTCCCCCGCAGCTGCCACAGGAACCACATGAGCATCGAACAGCTTGCCGAAACCGCCCAGGCCATGGTCGCCCCGGGCAAGGGCATCATCGCCATCGACGAGTCCACCAGCACCATCGCCAAGCGCTTCGCCGGCGTGGGGATCGAGAACACCGAAGAGAACCGCCGCGCCTACCGCGAGCTGCTGCTGACCACGCCGAAGCTGAGCGACTACATCTCCGGCGCGATCCTGTTCGACGAGACCATCCGCCAGTCCACCCAGGACGGCGTGCCGTTCCCGAAGTACATGGCCGAGCACGGCATCATCCCGGGCATCAAGGTCGACAAGGGCGCGCACCCGCTGGCCGGCATGCCGGGCGAGCTGGTGACCGAGGGCCTGGACGGCCTGCGCGCGCGCCTGGAGGAGTACTACGCGCTCGGCGCCCGTTTCGCCAAGTGGCGGGCGGTGATCAACATCGGCGAGGACATCCCGTCGGGCACCTGCATCGAGGCCAATGCCCATGCGCTGGCGCGCTACGCCGCGCTGTGCCAGGAAGCCGGGCTGGTGCCGATGGTGGAGCCGGAAGTGATCATGGACGGCGACCATGACATCGAGACCTGCTACGAAGTCACCGAGGCCACCCTGCGTTCGCTGTTCGGCGCGCTGTACGAGCAGAACGTGGTGCTGGAAGGCACCATCCTGAAGGCGTCGATGGTGATCTCCGGCAAGGGCTGCGAGGAGCAGGCCGGCGTCGAGGAAGTGGCCGAGTCGACCGTGATGTGCCTGAAGTCGACCGTGCCGGCGATCCTGCCGGGCATCGTGTTCCTGTCCGGCGGCCAGACCGACGAACAGTCCACCGCCCACCTCAACGCGATGAACCAGCTCGGCAACCTGCCGTGGCCGCTGAGCTTCTCCTACGGCCGCGCGATGCAGGCCGCGGCGCTGAAGCTGTGGTCGCAGGACCTGAAGGGCAACTTCGCCAAGGCCCAGCAGATCGTCTACGAGCGCGCCAAGGAGAACGGCCTGGCGGCGCTGGGGCAGTGGAAGGGCTGAGCCCGGGATTGCCTGGGCCGTCCGACAGAACGCCGGCGCAAGCCGGCGTTTTGCTTTGCTGCATGCCGGATGGGGGGTGCTGGTGGGAGGGGCTTCGGTCCCGATGGGCTGTTCTGGTGGGGTGTCGGGACTGAAGTCCCTCCCACACGAAGCAACCGCCTTTATCGGCTGCATCGCCTCGCGCGGCGGCGCG
>DNXT01000342.1:0-7693 GCA_003505795.1 Lysobacteraceae bacterium
CGACAGCAGCATGTAGAACAGCGCGCCGTAGGTGTGCGGGTCCAGCGCCACGCCAAAGAAGCGCGCCCACGGCGAACGCGGCCTGGCGCCGGCGGCGCTGCCGCGCGTGCCCGAGACCGGTGCGGCCGGGGTGCGCAGCGCGCGGCTGACCGTGATCTCGGTCTCGCGGTAGATGTCGGCCACTTCCTCGGGCGCACCGTAGCTGCCGGCGACCCCGGCGATCACCTCGGCCTCGCTGCGGCCCGGCTGCTCGGCCAGCTCCGAGCGCAGGTACTCCTCGGCGTCGTAGAGCGCATCCTGGACCATCGCCGGATCGGCGCCGGCCAGTGCCTGGCGCAGTTGCGCCAGGTATTCGGGAATGGTGGTCGGCAACGGCCTGGCGTGTTCGGCGGTGTTCATTCGGTGGTCCCTTCCAGCACTGAATCGACGGAATCTCGGGTGGCGCGCCAGGCCATGGTCCATTGCTGCAGGCAGGCGCGCCCGCTCTCGGTGATGCGGTAGTAGCGGCGCGGCGGCCCGGACGCCGACGGCTCGACGTGGCTGTCCAGCAGGCCGGCCGCTTCCAGGTTGCGCAGCACCGGGTACAGCGCGCTCTGCTTGCCGCTGAGCACGCCTTCCAGGCGCTCCAGGCGCTTGGCGATCAGGTAGCCGTACAGCGGCTCGGGCGCCTGCGCCAGCACCGACAGCAGCGCCAGCGACACGGTGCCGGCGCTCAGCTCCTTCTGGAATTTCCTGAGTTGGGCCTCGATGTCCACGGCGGCGCCTCCGCTAGGTTGGAGACAACACTATCCTCAAGTTGACTATAGTGGATGTGCCGATAGTCACCCGTGCCCAAGCCATGGCGCGCCGGTCCCGGCCCGCCGGCGGGTCTCGCCCCCGGAACGTCGGCGCGGCGCGGCGCTGCACCGCGACAACCGGCTCCTCTACAATGCGCGGATGTCGCCCGAAGCAGTCGCTCCCGCCCCCCGCCCCTCCCTGCAACGCATCTTCCTGACCGGCCTGCTGACCCTGCTGCCGGTGTGGTTGACATGGGTGGTGGTCAAGTTCGTGTTCTCGCTGCTCTCGGGCATCAGCAGCCCGTGGGTGGTGCCGATGTCGGAGAACATCGCCGCCTCCTTCCCCGGCTACCTCGGCTGGGTCAAGGCGCTCTGGGTGCAGAACACCATCGCGCTGTTCGCCACCGTGCTGGTGATCCTGTTCGTCGGCATCCTCAGCCGCCGCATGATCGGCCAGCGCCTGCTGCGCTGGTTCGAGGCGGTGATGAGGCGCATCCCGCTGGCCAGCATCGTCTACGACAGCGCGCGCAAGCTGCTGGACATCCTGCAGACCCAGCCCGGCAGCACCCAGCGCGTGGTGCTGATCGACTTCCCGCATCGCGACATGAAGTCGGTCGGCCTGGTCACCCGCGTGATCAAGGAACACGGCAGCGGCCGCGAGCTGGCCGCGGTGTACGTGCCGACCACGCCCAACCCGACCTCCGGCTATCTGGAGATCGTGCCGGTGGAACTGCTCACCCCGACCGACTGGAGCGTGGACCAGGCGATGAGCTTCATCATCTCCGGCGGCGCGGTGGCGCCGGAAACGGTGCCGTTCACCCGCACCGCGGACCGCTGAACCGGTGCAGCCGGCGCGCCCCCTGGACGACCGTGCGGTGCGCCTGTTCATCGCGCTGGCGGCGTTCTTCTGCGCCAACGCGGTGCTGGCCGAGTTCATCGGGGTCAAGATCTTCGCCCTGGAGGACACCCTCGGCATCGCGCCGCTGAACTGGAACCTGTTCGGCCAGAGCGGATCGCTGAGCTTCACCGCCGGCACCCTGCTGTGGCCGGTCGTGTTCATCATGACCGACACCATCAACGAGTTCTTCGGCAGCCGCGGCGTGCGCTTCATCTCGTGGATCGCGGTGGCGCTGATCGGCTACGGCTTCGTGTTCGCGTTCGCGGCGATCTGGCTGGCGCCGGCCGGCTGGTGGGTGTCGGCGGCGCAGGCGCAGGGCGTGCCCGACTACCAGGCCGCGTTCGCCGCCGTGTTCGGCCAGGGCCTGTGGACCATCGGCGGCTCGCTGGCGGCGTTCCTGGTCGGCCAGCTGATCGACGTGGCGGTATTCCACCGCATCCGCCGCGCCACCGGCGAGAAGCACGTGTGGCTGCGCGCGACCGGCTCCACCGCGGTATCGCAGCTGGTGGACAGCTTCGTGGTGATCTACATCGCCTTCGTGATCGGGCCGCAGCACTGGCCGACCTCGCTGTTCCTGGCGGTCAGCAGCGTCAACTACGTCTACAAGATGGGATTTGCGGTGCTGCTGATCCCGTTGCTGTACCTGATGCGGCGCGGCATCACCGCCTATCTGGGCGCCGACCGTGCCCGCCAGCTGCGGCTGGAAGCGGCCGGTTAACGGATTTTGAATCCCCGCACACGCACGTGCGGCTCCTGCCAGGGACTCGCACACATGAACCACCGCGCCGCGCCTTGCCCCGGATTGCTGGCCGGATGCGCCAGGATCGGGCAAGCTCCCCGGCTCGCTTGTTGCCGGAGCCTGCAATGCCCGTCCGCTTTTCCCGCCTGCTGTCGCTTGCCATCGCCACCGCGCTGAGCCTGTCGCTGGCCCCGCCGGCCGATGCCGCCAAGAAGAAGAACGCGAAACCGCAAACGGCACAGACGCGCGCCAAGAGCGCCAGCAAGGCCAAGCCGAAGCCGCGCGCGGCCGTGGCGCCGGTCAAGCAGGACAAGGCCGCCTCGCTCAACCTGCTCTACGACCAGTACTGGGAAGCCTCGCTCAGGCTCAATCCGCTGCAGGCCACGTTCCAGGGCGAGAACCGCTACAACGACCAGTTGCCCAACTTCCTGTCGCCGGCGTTCCGCCAGCAGTCGCACGACTTCACCGTCGAATGGCTCGGCAAGGTGGAGGCGATCGGGCCGGAAGGACTCTCCGGGCAGGACCTGCTCAGCTACGAGATCTTCGTGCGCGATGCGCGCAGCGCGCTGGCCGCCGAGCAGTTCCCGAGCTGGATGCAGCCGATCAACCAGTTCTACAACATCGCCAGCATCGCGGTGATGCTGGGCTCGGGCACCGGCGCGCAGCCGTTCAACACGGTCGGCGACTACGACAACTGGTCGCGCCGTTCGCTGGGCATCCCCGAGCTGTTCAACCAGGCCATCGCCAACATGCGCGAAGGCATGGCCGCCGGCGTGGTGCAGCCGGCGGCGCTGATGCAGAAGGTGCTGCCGCAGCTCGATGCGATCATCAAGCCCACCGCCGAGGAGAGCCTGTTCTGGGGCCCGATCCGCAACATGCCCGCGGACTTCCCGGAGGCGGACAAGGCCAGGCTCGCCGCCGAGTACAAGCGCATGATCGAGTACCGGCTCATGCCCGCCTACCGCGCGCTGCGCGGCTTCATCGCCACCGAGTACCTGCCGGCGTGCCGCGACAGCGACGGCCGCGGCGCGCTGCCCAACGGCGCCGCCTGGTACGCGCACGACGTGCGCCAGAGCACCACCACCGACATGACGCCCGAGCAGATCCACCAGATCGGGCTGGACGAGGTGGCGCGGATCCACGAGCAGATCCAGGCGGTGATGAAGCAGGTCAAGTTCCGCGGCTCGATGCAGAAGTTCTTCAAGTTCATGCAGACCGACAAGCGCTTCGCCTTCAAGAGCGAGGACGAGATGCTCGACTACTACCGCGGCCTGGAGGCGAAGGTCGATGCGGCGGTGCCGCGGCTGTTCTCGCTGATGCCCAAGGCCAGGTTCGAGATCCGCCCGGTCGAGTCCTACCGCGCGCAGTCCGCCGCCGGCGGCTCCTACATGCGTCCCAGCGGCGACGGTTCGCGCCCCGGCATCTTCTACGTCAACACCTACGACCTGCCCAGCCGCAAGACCTGGGATGCCGAGGACCTGTACCTGCACGAGGCCATCCCCGGCCATCACTTCCAGCTCGGCCTGCAGCAGGAACTGACCGGCCTGCCCAAGTTCCGCCGCTTCGGCGGCGAGACCGCGTTCATCGAGGGCTGGGGGCTGTACACCGAATCGCTCGGCAAGGAGCTGGGCCTGTACCAGGATCCGTACAACGCCTTCGGCTACCTGCAGAACGAGCTGTGGCGCGCGATCCGCCTGGTGGTCGACACCGGCCTGCACAGCAAGGGCTGGACCCGCGAGCAGGTGATCGACTACATGCTGGAGAACTCCGCCTCCAGCCGCACCGATGCCGAGGCCGAGGCCGAGCGCTACATGGCGATCCCCGGCCAGGCGCTGGCCTACAAGGTCGGCGAGATGAAGATCCGCCAGTTGCGCGAGCAGGCCGAGCGCGAGCTGGGCCCCGCGTTCGACGTGCGCCAGTTCCATGCCGAGGTGCTGAAGGACGGCTCGGTACCGCTGGACATCCTGCAGCAGAAGGTCGAGCGCTGGATCCAGGACGGCAAGGGCAAGGCGGCGACGCCGTGAACGGCCTGCGCGCGATCCACCACGTCGCGATCATCGCTTCGGACTACGCCCGCTCGAAGCGGTTCTACAGCGAGCTGCTGGGGCTGCGGATCGTGCACGAGGCCTATCGCCAGGCGCGCGACTCGTGGAAGCTCGACCTCGCCCTGCCCGACGGCGGCCAGATCGAGCTGTTCTCGTTCCCGTCGCCGCCGCCGCGCCCCAGCCGTCCGGAAGCGCAGGGCCTGCGCCACCTGGCCTTCCGCGTCGACGACCTCGACGCGGTGGTCGCGCACCTGCAGGCGCACGGCGTGGCCACCGAGCCGACCCGCATCGACGAGTACACCGGCCGCCGCTTCGCCTTCTTCGCCGATCCGGACGGCCTGCCGCTGGAGCTCTACGAATCCGCGCGCTGAACGCCTGCCGCCAAGCGCCGGCGCGCATGGCGGCAGGCGCGCTTCACGCCGCCGAGAGTGGCTGAACCGGACTCCGGCGCGGTTTCCGTACCCAGGCGAATGGGTATACAGTCGGCCCATTCCGGCCATGGCGGCCGGCAACTCCGAATGCCCTGGGAGGGGACCATGCGCAATACCTTCAAAGCCCTGATGCTGGCCGTGCCGCTGACCGCGGCGGCGTGGATGGCCCAGGCCGCCGACTCGCCGGTCGGCCGCTGGACCACCATCGACGACAGCACCGGCAAGCCCAAGTCGATCGTGCAGATCGAACAGGCCGCCAACGGCACGCTGACCGGCAAGGTGGTGGAGATCCTGCAGTCGGACAAGGGCCCGAACCCGGTCTGCGACAAGTGCGACGGCGAGCGCAAGAACAAGCCGATCAAGGGCATGACCATCCTCTGGGGCCTGAAGCCCGACGGCGCCGCGGTGTGGGGCGGCGGCTCGGTGCTCGACCCGGCCAAGGGCAAGACCTACAAGGCCAAGATCACCCTGACCGACGGCGGCAAGAAGCTGCAGATGCGCGGCTACGTCGGGATCGAGGCGCTGGGCCGCACCCAGACCTGGGTCCGCGAATAAGCCGGCGCGCGTTCGCAGGCACTGCGACCCGGCTGCGGCCGGGTCGTTCGTTTGCGGCGTGCGATAATCCGCCGTCCCCCGCAACACCGATCCCATGACCCGCACCGCACTCGTCACCACCGCCCTGCCCTACGCCAACGGGCCCCTGCATCTCGGCCACCTGGTCGGCTACATCCAGGCCGACATCTGGGTGCGCGCGCGCCGCCTGCGCGGCGACAAGGCCTGGTTCGTCTGCGCCGACGACACCCACGGCACGCCGATCATGCTCGCCGCGGAGAAGGCCGGAGTGACGCCGGAAGCGTTCATCGCCAGCATCCAGGCCAGCCACGAGCGCGATTTCGCCGCGTTCGGCGTGACCTTCGACCACTACGACTCGACCAACTCGCCGGTCAACCGCGAACTGACCGAGCGGTTCTACACCAGGCTCGAGCAGGCCGGCCACATCAGCCGCCGCTCGGTGGCGCAGTTCTACGACCCGGCCAAGGGCATGTTCCTGCCGGACCGCTACATCAAGGGCATCTGCCCGAACTGCGGCAGCGCCGACCAGTACGGCGACAACTGCGAGGTCTGCGGCGCCACCTACAGCCCGACCGACCTGAAGGAACCGAAGTCGGTGATCTCCGGCGCCACGCCGGAGATCCGCGATTCGGAGCATTTCTTCTTCGAGGTCGGCCATTTCGACGCGTTCCTGCGCGAGTGGCTGGCCGGCGACGTCGCCCTGCCGGGGGTCAAGGCCAAGCTCAAGGAATGGCTGGACGCCGAGGGCGGCCTGCGCGCCTGGGACATCTCGCGCGACGCGCCCTACTTCGGCTTCCAGATCCCCGGCCAGCCCGGCAAGTACTTCTACGTCTGGCTGGACGCGCCGATCGGCTACCTGTGCAGCTTCAAGACCCTGTGCGCGTCGATGGGCGAGGACTTCGAGTCGCACCTGCGCGCCGGCAGCGCGACCGAGCTGCACCACTTCATCGGCAAGGACATCGTCAACTTCCACGGCCTGTTCTGGCCGGCGGTGCTGCACGGCAGCGGCCACCGCGCGCCCACCCGCCTGCACGTCAACGGCTACCTGACCGTGGACGGCGCCAAGATGAGCAAGTCGCGCGGCACCTTCGTGATGGCGCGCACCTACCTGGACGTCGGCCTGGAGCCGGAGGCTCTGCGCTACTACTTCGCGGCCAAGTCCTCCGGCGGCGTCGACGACCTCGACCTCAACCTCGGCGACTTCGTGGCGCGGGTGAATTCGGACCTGGTCGGCAAGTTCGTCAACCTCGCCAGCCGCTGCGCCGGCTTCATCGGCAAGCGCTTCGACGGCCGGCTCGCCGCCGCGCTGCCCGACCCGGCCCAGTACGACCGCTTCGTCGCCGCGCTGGCGCCGATCCGCGAGGCCTACGAGCGCAACGACCCGGCCGCGGCGATCCGCCAGACCATGGCGCTGGCCGACGAGGCCAACAAGTACATCGACGAGACCAAGCCGTGGGTGATCGCCAAGCAGCACGGCAGCGACGCCGAACTGCAGGCGGTCTGCAGCCAGGGCCTGAACCTGTTCCGGGTGCTGGCCGCCGCGCTCAAGCCGATCCTGCCGCGCACCAGCGCCGAGGCCGAGGCGTTCCTGTCCGCGCCGGTGACCGCGTGGGAGGACCTGGACGCGCCGCTGGCCGACGGCCACGTGATCCAGCCCTACACCGCCCTGTTCACCCGTATCGACCCGAAACTGATCGACGCCATGACCGACGCTTCCAAGGACACCCTCGCCGCTTCCGCCCCGGCCGCGCCCGCCAGGAGCGAGGCCAAGCCCGCCGCCGGGCAGGAGGCGGCGCCCGCCGCCGAGGGCAGCGCGGTGATCGGCATCGACGACTTCGCCAGGCTCGACCTGCGCATCGGCAAGGTACTGGCGTGCGAGTTCGTCGAGGGCTCGGACAAGCTGCTGCGCTTCGAGCTGGATGCCGGCGAACTGGGCCGGCGCCAGATCTTCTCCGGCATCCGCGCCAGCTACGGCGAACCGGACAAGCTGGTCGGCCGCAACGTGGTGTTCATCGCCAACCTGGCGCCGCGCAAGATGCGCTTCGGCCTCAGCGAGGGCATGATCCTGTCGGCCGGCTTCGACGGCGGCGCGCTGGCGCTGCTGGACGCCGACAGCGGCGCCCGGCCCGGCATGCCGGTGCGGTGACGGCAGGGATTGGGGATTCGGGATTGGGGATTCGTAAAGCCGGTCGCCGGCTCCAGGATCCGTCTTTGCGAATCCCCAATCCCCA
>DNXT01000342.1:7914-8745 GCA_003505795.1 Lysobacteraceae bacterium
GCGAATCCCCAATCCCCAATCTCAAATCCCATGCACCTAGCGCTGTTCGATTTCGACCACACCATCACCACCTGCGACACCTACGCGGGCTTCCTGCGCAGCATCGCCACGCCGCAACAGCTGGCGCGCGCGAAGTGGAACGTGGCGCCGTGGCTGCTGGCCTACCGCGCCGGCCTGGTCTCGGCGGAGTCGATCCGCGTGCGGGTCACCCGCGTGGGCTTCGCCGGACGGGCGATCGCCGACATCCGCGCCGCCGGCGAGCATTACGCACGCGACGTGCTGCCGGGCCTGGTGCGTCCGCTGATGCGCGAACGGCTCGACTGGCACCTGCAACGCGGCGACACCGTCGTGGTGGTTTCCGGCTCGCTTGACGCCTATCTGCAGCCCTGGTGCGACGCGCAGGGACTCCGGCTCATCTGCAACCGCCTGGAGCACGCCGACGGCCTGTGCAGCGGCCGCTACGCAGGCGGCGATTGCGGCGCGCACAAGGTGCGGCGCATCCGGGCGGAGTACGATATCGCCTCCTACCACCGGATCCACGCCTACGGCGACAGCCGCGAGGACCGGCCGATGCTGGCACTCGCGCACGAGCGCTGGTACCGCGGCATGCCGCTTTCCTGAGCGGCGGCGCGCCCGCCTCGTTGCTTTTCCGACCTCACGCGCAGCCCGACGCCACGCATGCACGACCAGCCCAACCTCGCCGAGCGCCTCGACCGCCTGCTGCCGCAGACCCAGTGCGGCCAGTGTGGCTTCGATGGCTGCCGTCCGTACGCCGCGGCGATGGCGCGCGGCGAGGCCGGCGTGGACCGCTGTCCGCCCGGCGGCGACGCC
>DNXT01000124.1 GCA_003505795.1 Lysobacteraceae bacterium
CGCACTGATCGCGGAGGCATTGCGTTAGTGTTAACAGGCCCTAGCGGACCGGGATCGTGCGGGAATGGCGACGAGGCCGGTCGGACTGCATGCCGGGCGCTCGGCTCCCGCCTTGCTTGCTTCCTGCAGGAGCGACTTCAGCCGCGATCGAGCTTTCCCCGATTCTTGGCCTTCTGAAGATTCCTTGTGGGAGGGACTTCGGTCCCGACAGGCTTCAGCGTCCGACTGCCGGAGCCGAGTTCGTCCCTCCCTCCAGCTCCAGATATCCCAATGCAACGACGAGAGCTTTCGCGCCCCTGCTGGGCCCGGGTCGCTTGATCGGCCCGATGGCCGATCAAGGCAACCAGAGAAACGCTTCACGGCAGCCGAAGGCCGATCAGGCACGCCGCCGGTTGCTCGCGCTTTCCGCGCCTGCGGTGCTGCGGGCTCGTGGACGCAGGGGCAACAACGGCAGAGCGACGGCCCCGGACCCGCTGCCGCGAACGCCGGTCCGCGCGCTCAGGCCGCCACGCCGAGGTCGGGAGGCGATTCCACCCGCGCGCGGATCTCGTCGGCGCCCAGGCCCGGCACCAGCGCCTGGATGAAGGCGATGGCGTAGCTGCGCAGGTAGCTGCCGCGCAGCACCGCGACGCTGGTGGTGATCGGCGCGATCAGCGCGCCGGTGTCCAGGCAGGCCAGCTTGGGGTCGGTCTCGGCATCGAACGAGCGCTCGGCGACGATGCCCACGCCCAGGCCCAGCGCGACGTAGGTCTTGATCACGTCCGAGTCCACCGCCGAGATGATGATGTCCGGTTCCAGCCCGCGGTCGCGGAACGCCTGGTTGATCTTCTCGCGCCCGACCATGCCTTCCTCGAAGGTGATGATCGGGTAGCGCGCGATCTCCTCCAGCGAGGGGTAGCGGACCTCCAGCAGCGGGTGCCCGTGCGGGACCACGAAGCGGTGCGACCAGGAATAGGCCTTGAACGTCACCAGGTCGGGCGGGCGCGGCAGCCCGTCGGGCAGCAGCCCCAGGTCGGCCTGGCCGGACTTGATCAGCTCGATGATCTGCGCCGGCGCGGTCTGGTGCAGGGTCAGCCGTACCTGCGGGTAGGCCTGGCGGAACGCCATCACCGTCTCGGGCAGGCGGTAGCGCACCTGGGCGTGGGTGGCGGCCAGGGCCAGGCCGCCGCCGTCGATGCGCAGGTATTCGTCGGCGGCCTTGCGCAGGCTGTCGCGGTCCTTGAGGATGCGCTCGACGATCTGCGCGACCTCCTGGCCCGGCGCGGTCAGCCCGACCAGGCGCTTGCCGTGGCGCTGGAAGATGTCGAGGCCGAGCTCTTCCTCCAGTTCGCGGATCTGCCGCGATACCGCGGACTGCGAGGCATGCAGGATCTCGGCCGTTTCGGTCAGGTTGAAGCCGTGGCGGATGGCTTCGTGGACGGCCTTCAGTTGCTGGAAGTTCATGACGGGCAGGGGACGCGCGGCGGCGCGTCCATCCATGAATGGGGGTGTTCCGATAATGTCACCGCCCGCGCCCGCGGCGGCCGTTCCGCTTATGGGGAAATGGGATGAGCCCCGGGAGCGGCGGCATGAGCGGTAGCCGCGGGACCGGCAGCGGCGGTTGCGGCTAAGTGGTTGACCTGCCATAATTTCGGGCTTCCTGTCCGGGCTTCCGGGCGGGACCCTTGCCCCACCGGCCGCCATGGCGGAAATCCGGGGGGCTGCCCGGCCCCAGCGGCCACATCCGAAAGGTAGAAAAAACATGAGTCGTCATTACGAAGTCGTGTTCCTGGTCCATCCGGACCAGAGCGAACAGGTCCCGGCCATGATCGAGCGCTACAAGGCGCTGGTCGAGAACGGCAACGGCAAGATCCACCGCCTGGAAGACTGGGGCCGCCGCCAGCTGGCCTACCCGATCCAGAACCTGGTGAAGGCGCACTACGTGCTGCTGAACATCGAGGCCGACCAGGCCGTGCTGAACGAGCTGGTCGAGAGCTTCCGCTTCAACGACGCGGTGCTGCGCAACCTGGTCATCAAGCGCGACGGCCCGGACACCGAGCAGTCGCTGATCATGAAGAGCAAGGACGAGAAGGGCGACAAGCCCGAGCGTAGCGAGCGTCGTCGTCGCGACGACGAAGAAGGCGAGTCCACCGCCGTCGCCGACACCGATGCCGACGGCGACAACGCCGAAGCCGCCTAAGGAGCACAGCCATGTCCAAGTTCTTCCGTCGTCGCAAGTTCTGCAAGTTCACCGCCGAGGGCGTCAAGGAGATCGACTACAAGGATCTCAACACCCTGCGCCAGTACCTCACCGAGAACGGCAAGATCGTGCCGAGCCGCGTGACCGGCACCAAGTCCAAGTACCAGCGCCAGCTGGCCACGGCGGTCAAGCGCGCCCGTTTCCTGGCGCTGATCCCGTACACCGACAACCACGATGTGTGATTGATGCGGGTCCCCCCGCGGCAGCCCGGCCAGCGATGGCCGGGCTTTCCGAAGCGGGGAGGCCGCGGCGATCGCCGATTTCCCGTCCTATTCGGACAGCAATGCGTTGCGTCGGCCGCGTGCCGGCGCTAACGAATAACGGAGCAACACGATGGACCTGATTCTTCTGCAGAAAGTGACCAACCTCGGCAACCTGGGCGACAAGGTCAGCGTCAAGCCGGGCTACGGCCGCAACTTCCTGGTGCCGCAGGGCAAGGCCGTGCCGGCCACCGCGGCCAACGTCGCCGAGTTCGAGGCCAAGCGCGCCGAGTACGAGGCCAAGGCCAAGGGCATCCACGACGAGGCGCAGGCCCGTGCCGCCAAGTTCGAAGGCGCCAGCGTCACCATCGGCGCGCACGCGTCGACCGAAGGCAAGCTGTATGGCTCGGTCGGTCCGCGCGACATCGCCGAAGCCTTCACCAAGGCCGGCCTGCCGCTGGAAAAGAGCGAGGTCATCCTGGGCGAGGGCTCGTTCCGCAACATCGGCGAGTACGACGTCCTGGTGCACCTGCACGCCGACGTCGAGGTCACCGTCAAGGTGATCGTCGAAGCCGACGCCTGATCCGCGCCGGTCAGCGTTTCCAGAACGGGCACCGCAAGGTGCCCGTTTTGTTTGGCTCTGTTCGTATTCCCGCGAAGGGACTGGAGTCCCTCGCGCGGGTCACTGTCCAACCGGCAGCTTCCGGGGCTGCCTCGCCTGCGAAGGGCGCTTCGGTTGCGTCGGTCGTCGGTGGCCGGTGGCGGGCCGCTGAGTCCCGCATGACTGGCCGCGCCCGCCGCCGAGCGCGCTCCCGTCGATCCCCGCGCTTGGGCCGGCGCTGCCGCTATACTCACCGCAGACGCCGCGCGACGGGCCATTCAAGTCTTGATGGATCAATGGCTTGGCGCCGAATTTCCCAGTAGAACATCCACTAGTGGCAGTGGCGGCCGAGGTCGCCCCCGTTCCGGAACCCACCGTCAGATGCGCCTTTCCACGATCAAGCTGTCCGGTTTCAAGTCGTTCGTCGATCCCACCACGCTGCACCTGCCGACCAACATGACCGGCGTGGTCGGTCCCAACGGCTGCGGCAAGTCCAACATCATCGACGCGGTGCGCTGGGTGATGGGCGAGAGCTCGGCCAGCCGCCTGCGCGGCGACTCGCTGACCGACGTGATCTTCTCCGGCTCCTCGGCGCGCAAGCCGGTGTCGCAGGCGACGGTGGAGCTGATCTTCGACAACTCCGACCACACCATCACCGGCGAGTACGCCTCGTACAACGAGATCTCGGTCAAGCGCCTGGTCAGCCGCGACGGCTCCAGCGCGTACTACCTCAACGGCGCCAAGTGCCGCCGGCGCGACATCACCGACCTGTTCCTCGGCACCGGCCTGGGCCCGCGCAGCTACTCGATCATCGAGCAGGGCATGATCAGCCAGATCATCGAGGCGCGCCCGGAGGACCTGCGCGTGTACCTGGAGGAAGCCGCCGGCATCTCCAAGTACAAGGAGCGGCGCAAGGAGACCGAGACCCGCATCCGCCACACCCGCGAGAACCTGGACCGGCTCAGCGACCTGCGCGAGGAGATCACCAAGCAGTTGGCGCACCTGCAGCGGCAGGCCAGGCAGGCCGAGCAGTACCAGGCGCTGCAGGAAGAGCGCCGGGTCAAGGACGCCGAGTGGAAGGCGCTGGAGTATCGCGGCCTCGACGGCCGCCTGCAGGGCCTGCGCGAGAAGCTGGACCAGGAGGAGACGCGGCTGCAGCAGCTGATCGCCGAACAGCGCGAGGCCGAGGCGCGGATCGAGACCGGCCGGGTGCGCCGCGAGGAGGCCGCCGAGGCGCTGGCCAAGGCCCAGGCCGACGTCTACCAGGTCGGCAGCACGCTGGCGCGCATCGAGCAGCAGATCCAGCACCAGCGCGAGATGTCGCAGCGCCTGCACCGGGCGCGCGACGAGGCCCAGAGCCAGCTGCAGGAACTGACCCAGCACATCAGCAGCGACGCGGCCAGGCTGGCGCTGCTGCGCGAGTCGGTGGAGTCGGCCGAGCCGCAGCTGGAGCAGCTGCGCGAGGACAACGAATCCAAGCAGGAAGCGCTGCGCGAGGCCGAAGCCCGGCTCGCCGACTGGCAGCAGCGCTGGGAAGCGCACAACCGCGATACCGGCGAGGCCTCGCGCGCCGGCGAGGTCGAACGCACCCGCGTGGACTACCTGGACCGGCAGGCGCTGGAGGCCGAGCGCCGCCGCGAGGCCCTGGTCGCCGAGCGCGCCGGCCTGGACCTGGAGGCGCTGGACGAGGCGTTCGAGCAGATCCAGCTGCAGCACGAGACGCAGAAGACCGCGATCGAAGGCCTCACCGAACAGGTGGAGGCGCGCAAGGAGTCGGTCGCCGCGCTGCAGGAACAGCAGCGCGGCAGCCAGTCCGAGCTGGCCGAGGTGCGCAAGCAGGCGCAGGCCGCGCGCGGCCGGCTGTCGTCGCTGGAGACGCTGCAGCAGGCCGCGCTCGGCCAGGAGCAGGGCGCGGCGGTGGCTTGGCTGAAGGCGCGCGGGCTGGATTCGGCGGCGCGCGTCGGCGAGCGCATCAGCGTCGAGAGCGGCTGGGAGAACGCGGTCGAGAGCGCGCTGGGCCAGTTGATCGAAGGCGTGCTGGTGGAGGCGCCGGAAACCCTCGTCGACGCCCTCGGCGAACTGGGCGAGGGCCGCATCGCGCTGGTCTCGGAGCAATCGGCGCAGGTCGAGTTCGCCGCCACCTCGCTGGCGGCCAAGGTGCAGGGCCCGCTTGCGATCCGGCGCCTGCTGGCGCGCCTGCACGCCGCCGAGGACCTGGGCGCGGCGCGCGAGCTGCAGCGCC
>DNXT01000470.1:0-6093 GCA_003505795.1 Lysobacteraceae bacterium
AATCCCCAATCCCGGCCTTCCGGCACGCCTCTTGCACCGGCAGGGGCTGAATTCCTGTACCGGAACCTTCGATGCGCCCGATCCTGCTGATCCTGCTCCTGCTTGCCGGCCCCGCCTGGGCGGATGGTTTCCAGCCGGTGGAATCGATCCGTGCCGCTGCGCTGTCGACGATCGGCGCGGACGCCGAGGCCGAGGCCACATTGGATCCGGGGCTGCGCATGCCGGCCTGTCCGGTGCCGCTGCAGGCCCAGCCGACCGGCACCAGCACGGTGGAGGTGGCCTGCCCGCAGCCGGCGGGCTGGCGCCTGTTCGTGCCGCTCAAGGTACGCCGCAACCAGAACGTGCTGGTGCTCAATCGCGGGATCAGCGCTGGAGAAACCATCGGCCCGGCCGATATCACCATCGAGAAGCGCGATGCGGCGCGGATCGTCGGTGCGGCGCTGGCCAACCCGGCCGATGCGGTGGGCAAGACCGCGCGGCGGGTGTTGAGCGCCGGCAGCCTGCTGTCCGCCAGCGACCTGGCGTCTCAGCGATTGGTGCGACGGGGCGATACGGTGGAACTGATCTCGCGTCGCGGCGGGCTGGAGGTGCGCATGAGCGGCCGCGCCCTGTCCGATGGCGGCGAGAACGAGCGGGTGACGGTGGAGAACGCCTCGTCGCGCAAGGTCGTCCAGGGCACGGTCGAGGCCGGCGGCGCGGTGTTGGTTTCGCGTTGATTTTTTCCCTAAAGTTTGACCGCGGCGGGCCGTTACCCACTGCGAACCGCAAGAGGAAACACCGTCATGACCCAGAAGATTGAAGGCAGCCTGCCCACCAGCGCGACCCTGCGTAGCGCCGGCGTGAGCGCCAAGGTTTCCTCGGCAGGGGAGGATCGCGCGTCGTCGGTCGCCGCCGTCAACGGTGGCGACAGCCTGAAGCTGACCGGCGAAGCGACCAATCTCCAGGCCCTGCAGCGCGAGCTGTCGCAGGCGCCGGCGATCGACAGCAGCCGCGTGCAGGCCGTCAGGGAATCGCTGCAGAGTGGCAGCTACAAGATCGATCCGGACGCGATCGCCAGCCGCATGCTGGATCTGGACCAGCAGCTCGCCGGTTGAGAACCGACCCGTGAGCGAGCCCCTGCAGCGTCTAAGCGATGCCCTGGCCGGTGAGCGCCAGGCCCTGATCGACCACGATGTCGAAGGCCTGATGCGCGCGACCCAGGACAAGCTGGAGGCGCTGCGCGCGCTCGAGGCCGACATCCCGCAAGGCCAGCACGAACGCCTGCGCGAACTGGCCGAAGCCAATCGCGCCAACGGCGCCTTGCTCGCGCGCCGGCGCCGCGAAGTGAACTGGGCGCTGCGGCACCTGGGACGCAGCGAGAGCGCGCCGTCCTACGACGCCAGCGGCCAGTCCAGCGCCGTGCACACCAGCCGCCCGCTCGCGGTGGCCTGAGCGGATAGCGCGGCGCCGGCGCGGCATTCCGGTCATCGGCCGGCGTATATTGGGGTTTCCTGCTGCATGCGCCCCCCGCCGTGACCGACCAACTGTTCTTCGCTCCTTCCCTGTTGCCCCCCCAAGACGTCCTGCGCGCCCTCGGCGAGAAGATGCAGGAAGGGCTGCTCCTGTTCGGTGCCGATGGCCGGCTGGTGTTCGCCAATCCGGTCGCGCACGCCGGCCTGGAACGCGGCGACGCGCCGGACAGGCGCAGTTTCGGCGAGCGCCTCGCCGGCTTCCTGCCGGGCGACGCGCTGGCCCAGGCCCGTGCCAACGGGTCCTGGAGCGGCAGCCTGCCGGTCGGCGACCACCTGGTGATCGCCCACCTGTACTTCCACGAAGCGGACGGCGCCGGGTATTTCCTGGTGATCTTCCACAACATCGAAGGACAGCAGGACTACGAGCGCGAGCTGCAGCAGCGCCACGCCGAGCTGCGCCAGGCCTACCTGCGCCTCAACGGCGCCCAGGACAAGCTGCTGCAGTCGGAGAAGATGGCCTCGATCGGCCAGCTCGCCGCCGGCGTCGCGCACGAGATCAACAACCCGATCGGCTACGTGCATTCGAACCTGGGCAGCCTGCAGGAGTACCTGCGCAGCCTGTTCACCCTGATCGAGGCCTACGAGCGCGCCCTGCGCGCGCCGGATCCGAAGGCCTTGATCCCCGAGATCGACGACATCCGCAACCGCGCCGACATCGACTTCATCAGCCGCGACCTGCCGCAGCTGATGGCCGAGTCGCGCGAGGGCATCGAGCGGGTGACCCGGATCGTGCGCGACCTCAAGGACTTCTCGTACTCGGACCGCTCCGAGTCGTGGAAGCTGGTCGACCTGCACGCCGGCCTGGAATCGACGATCAACATCATCTGGAACGAGCTCAAGTACAAGGTCACGCTGGAACGCAGGTACGGCGAGCTGCCGCTGGTGGAGTGCCTGCCGTCCGAGCTCAACCAGGTCTACATGAACCTGCTGCTCAACGCCGGCCAGGCGATCGCCGAGCGCGGCACGATCACCGTCAGCACCGGCATGGAAGGCACCGACCAGGTCTGGATCCAGCTGCAGGACACCGGCGCCGGCATTCCCGCGGACCTGCTGCAGCGGATCTTCGATCCGTTCTTCACCACCAAGCCGGTCGGCAGCGGCACCGGGCTGGGGCTTTCGATCTCCTACGGCATCATCAACAAGCACCACGGGCGCATCGACGTCGAGAGCGCGCCGGGGCAGGGCGCGACGTTCCGCATCGTGCTGCCGGTGCGGCAGCCGCGGTGAGGCCGGGATCCGGGATCGGGAATCCGGCGAGTATGGGAGGGACTTCAGTCCCGACGGGCTCTACCGGCAAAGCACCGGGACTGAAGTCCCTCCCACAAGGAGCATTTGCCGGCAAGGTCCCGGCGCGCCTAAAGGCGCTCGTGCGGATCCCCAATCCCGGATCCCGGCCCCATCACATCTGGCCGTCGCGGCGCTGCTCGTCGTGGGTGCGGAAGGCCTGGCGGATGTGCTCGCGCAGCTCGTCGTCGTTCCACGGCTTGGTCAGGAAGCGGTAGATCGCGCCGCGGTTGATCGCCTCGGTCACCGTGGCCAGGTCGGTGTAGCCGGACAGCACCAGCCGGACCGTGTCCGGGTAGAGCATCTTCACCCGGCCCAGGAACTCGGTGCCGCTCATGTCCGACATGCGCTGGTCCGACAGGATCACCTGCACGTCGTTGGTGGCGAGCAGGTCGAAGGCGTCGCGGACGTTGCCGGCGGCGAGGATGCGGTAGCCGTCGCGGCGGAACAGGCGCACCAGCGAGCGCAGCACGTTCTCCTCGTCGTCGAGCAGCAGCAGGGTCCGGTCCGGGCGGCTCTCGGCGAACGACTCCGGGCGCAGGTAGCGGCGCCGCAGCGCCATGCCGGCCGACTCGGCCGACATCGGCTCGCCGAACAGGTAGCCCTGGAAGATGTCGCAGTCGTTGCGGCGCAGGAACCCGAGCTGGGCCTGCGACTCGACCCCGTTGGCGATCACGATCATGCCGAGCTGGTGGCCCATGGCGATGATCGCGCGCGAGATCGCCGCCTCGCGACTGCCCGCCGGCGCGCTCTTGATGAAGCTGCGGTCGATCTTGAGCCGGTCGACCGGGTAGCGCACCAGCGCGCTCAGGCTGGAGTCGCCGGTGCCGAAGTTGTCCAGGCCCAGGCTGATGCCTTCGTTGCGCAGGTTCGCCATCGTCTCGTGGACGAAGTTCACGTTGTTGGTCAGCGCGCTCTCGTTGATCTCCAGCGTCAACAGCTGCGCGGGCACGCCGGCCGACTGCAGCATGGCCATGACTTCGTTGAAGAAGTTCGGCCGCAGCAGCTGCAGCGTGGAGACGTTGACGGCGATGCTGAAATCGTCGAAGCCCTGGTCGCGCCAGGCGCGGGCCTGCTTCAGCGCGTTCTGCAGCACCCATTCGCCGATCTGCACGATGATGCCGAGCCGCTCGGCGGTGCGCATGAAGCGCTCCGGCACCAGCATGCCCAGCGTCGGCGACTGCCAGCGCAGCAGCGCTTCCATGCCGACGATGCGGCCGTCGCGCGCGCTCACCAGCGGCTGGTAGCGCAGGCGCAGCTCGCCGTGCGGGATCGCATCGACGATCTGGCGCGCGATGATGCTTTCGTTGTGCGCGCTGGACACCGAATTGCGGGTGTACATGCGCACGGTGTTGCCGCCTTCGCGGGCGGCCTGGTAGGCCGCCTCCTCGGCGTAGTCGAGCAGGGTCGACAGCGAACTGGAGTGCTCCGGGCACAGGCTGATGCCGACCTTGCCGGTCATGAACAGCGTGTAGGGCAGCACCGACAGCGGCAGTTCCAGCTGCTGGCGGATTTCCTCGGCCATGTCCTCGGGCAACGGCGTGCCGTCGTCGCGCCGCATCACGATGACCATCTCGTCGCTGCCGTGGCGCCACAGCTTGCCGCGGGTCCCCAGGTAGTCCTGCAGGCGGCGCGCGGTCAGCACCAGCGCCTGGTCGCCGACCTCGGCGCTCATGTTCTCGTTGATCGAGGCGAAGTGGTCGATGTCCACGTGCATCAGCATCAGCGGCGGACCGCCGGACGCGGCCGCATCCACCATGCTCAGCAGTTCCGCGTTGCCGGCGCCGAGCCGGAGCGGCTTGGCGGTTTCGAGGCCGGGTGTCGCTACCGGATTCCACATCGGGCTCAACGTCCGTTGTTGGCGTCGGCGGGTCGACCGCCGACATGATAGGGCAGGTGCAGTTCCACCCGGGTTCCCGCCCCGGGAGCCGATTCTATGCTGAGCGTGCCGCCGGCGGTTTGCGCGCGTTCACGCATCATGATCAGGCCCAGGCCGCGCGGTCCTTCCGGCTCGAAGCCGTCGCCGTCGTCGGTCACCTGCAGGTAGAGCTGCTCGCCCTGCGGGCGCAGGGTCAGCGTCACCTCGCCGGCGCAGGCATGGCGGAGCGCGTTGGTCAGGCTCTCCTGGGCGATGCGGAAGCAGGCCTGCTCGACCTCGTTGCTGGGCCGGCCCGGCAGCGGCTGGATGTCCAGGTGCAGGCGGATCGGCGAGGAGCGGAACAGCATCGAGGCCTGCCAGCGCAACGCCGCCTCGAGCCCGAGCGCGTCCAGCTGCGGCGGCCGCAGCAGCATCGACAGGTTGCGCAGCTTGACGATCGTGCTGTCGGCGAGCGAGACGATCTCCCGCAGGTCCTCCTGGCGTTCGTCCGCGTCGGACTCGGTGCTCGCCGCATGCGCCGACAGCTTGATCGCGGTGATCGCCTGGCCGATGTCGTCGTGCAGGTCGCGCGAGATGGCGCGGCGCTCGTCCTCCTGCAGCGAGAACAGGCGCTTGGCCATGGCCTGCAGCTCGCTGTTGCTCTCGGCCAGCGCGTCGCGCATGCGCTCGGGCTCGCTGAGGTCGCGGACCACCAGCAGCTTGCAGTCGCGGCCGCCGTAGCGCACGTCGCCGATCGACAGCCCGGCATAGAAGTGCGAGCCGTCCTGGCGGCACATGCAGCGTGCGGTGGGAACGCCGTCGTCGCGCTGGCTGCCGTGGCGCAGCAGGTCGCGGACCTGCGCGTAGTCGGTCGCGGCGACCAGTGCCTGCAGGGGTTCGCCGAGGATGGTCTCGCCACTGAAGCCGAACTGCGCCGAGCAGGCCGCGTTGGCGTACATCACCCGCTCCTCGGCCAGGATCATCATGCCGTCGGGCAGGACCCGGACCAGTTCGCGGAACTGCTCCTCGCGCTCGCGCAGCAGCCGGCGCGACTGCTCGCGCTCGGTGACGTCCTGGAACGTGCCGTGGATGGCGGGAGGCTCCGGCGGGCCCTGCACGCTCTCGGCGCGCAGGTGCACCATGCGTTGCTGGCGATCGCTGCCGATCAGCGGCAGCAGCACGTCGATCTGCACGCTGCCGGTTCGCATGTCCTCGAGCATGCGCTCGATGCGTAGCTGGGTGGCGGTGTCGCTGGCGGTGAGCAGTTCCTCGAAGCGGTGCCGGCGTCGCTGCTCCGGCACCGCGCGGCCGAGGATGCGGTAGACCTCGTCGGAGTAGTGGCCCAGCCCGGTCGCCGGATCGAGCTCCCACGAACCGATCCGGGCGATGCTCTGGGCTTCCTCCAGGCGCGCCAGCGCCTCGTCGCGCAGGCGCTGCGCG
>DNXT01000470.1:6365-6813 GCA_003505795.1 Lysobacteraceae bacterium
TCGTCGCGCAGGCGCTGCGCGACCTGCTCCTGGCTGCGGTCCACCGTCACCACCAGCCGGGCCGGCCCGGTGGGCAGGTGCAGCGGCGCGCTGCGGATCTCCACGTGGCGCAGGCCGTGGCGGGTCTTGAGGCTTTCGGTGACCATGCAGTCGGCGCCTTCGTTGGCGCGGACCTTGGCGATGATCTCGGCGAACTTGTCCGCGTCCGCCCCTTCCCAGGTGATCGACAGCGGCTGGCCGAGGAACTCGTCGCGGCTCCAGCCGAAGAACTCCAGCGCGGCGGGATTGGCATCGAGGATCTTCAGCGTGCCGAGGTCGTACAGCCAGACCGGGCAGGGCAGCGCGTGGAACTTCTCGTGGAGCAGGGCCTGCGAGTCCGCCAGCCGGCGGTGCTCGTCCAGCACGCCGCGCAACACCCGGCGCAGGTACAGGTGGATCGCCAGCGCCG
>DNXT01000470.1:6980-7365 GCA_003505795.1 Lysobacteraceae bacterium
ACAGGTGGATCGCCAGCGCCGAGACCAGGATGAAGCAGGCCGCCTCCAGCCCCATCAGCCGCTGCGCGGCGGCCGGCGTCGGCACCCCGACCAGCTGCACGAGGCCCGCGCCGAGGGTCAGCCAGAGTAGCCCGATCGCCAGGTAGGCCGCGGTCAGCGTCCACAGGTTCCGGTTCAGGCGTTCCGCCAGCCGCAGGCCGGCAACCAGCGAAGGAGAGGGCAAGGGCGCGTCGGGCGGAGTGGACATGGAGCCGGCTTGGGACCTGCGGTTCGCGTCGGTTTCCCATCTTAGAGCGTGTTATGCCCTTTGAGACGAGATGCGGTGGCCGTCGGCGATGCGGCCCGGCGCTGCGTGGCGCCGCCTTGGCTGGCCCGCGCCACGGCG
>DNXT01000471.1 GCA_003505795.1 Lysobacteraceae bacterium
CGCCCTGCGGGCACCTTCCCCGCGCGAGCGGGAGAAGGAAGGTCGCGCCCGCTTCCGCGAAGGGGCGAAGCCGCTGTTCCAGCACGCCGAGGTGCGCATCCGCCTGCTCCCGGCGGAAATGTTCGGCGCGCTCCAGCTCCAGGCGTGCCAGCACATCGCTCGCACCCGAAGGACCTCGGCTACGAAAGCGCCAGCAGCTTCGTCAACACGTTCCGGAAGGCATTGGGCGCACCGCCGGCACGCTACATGGCGGAGCTGCAACAGCCAGAGCGGTAGCAAGTCGCTCGCGAACACGCGACTTCAGGCCACGACCGCAGGACTGCGCGCTACCGATCCTCGCGTCCGGGCGCGCGGGCGATCCAAGGGCCGTCCGGATGAACCCTGTGCCCCATGGCCAGCGCCGACGTCCGCAAGCGGCCGGAGCGGACTTCCACCGGCGGGCGCACTCTGCACCTGCGGCGAGGCATGACACAATCGGCGGCTATCGCAAGCTCTCAGGTTAGGGACGCTGATGAAAACGCTGATTTCCAGCCTTCTGTCCATCGCCATTGCAGCCCTGTCCATGCCCGCATCCGCTTCCGAAGCGCCGGCGCCGCACGACCGCGCGGAGGCCGTCGGCATCATCGCGGACATGCGCCGGGTGGTGGCCGACGACGGCGTCGAGCGGCTCGAGAAGGTCCGGATCGGCGGCATCGACCAGTGGGTATCGATCCGCGGCAGCGACCGTCGCAATCCGGTGCTGCTGATGCTGCACGGGGGACCGGGATGGGTGGCGATGCCGACCAGCTGGTACTTCCAGCGCGGCTGGGAAGAGTACTTCACCGTGGTGCAATGGGATCAGCGCGGCGCCGGCAAGACCTATGCCGCCAATGATCCGGAAAAGGTCGCGCCGACCATGACGCGCGAGCGCATGCTCGCCGACGCCGAGGAGATGGTGGCCTGGCTGCGCAAGGAGTTCGGGAAGGAGAAGATCTTCGTGCTCGGCCATTCCTGGGGCAGCTACCTGGGACTCGAGCTGGCGCAGCGCCGGCCCGAGTGGCTGCACGCGTACATCGGCATCGGGCAGATATCGAACGCGCCCGAGAGCGAGCGCCGCGGCTGGGCGTGGACGCTGCAGCAGGCGCAGCGGGACGGGAACGCACAGGCGATCGCCGAACTCGAAGCGCTCGCGCCCTATGCGCAGGGCAGCGCCGCTGTTGCGCTCGACAGCCTGTTCAAGCAACGCAAATGGCTGAACCACTACGGCGGCATGGTTCACAACCGCAGCGGCGGCGATGCCGAAGCGGCGGCGATCAAACTGTCCCCCGAGTACTCCGACCTCGACGTGGCCGGCGTCTGGAAAGGCAACGACTTCTCGATGCAGCACCTGCTGGCCGACGTGCTGACCCTGGACATGACGACGGTCCGCAAGCTCGACACTCCGCTGTTCCTGTTCCTGGGACGCCACGACCACAACGTATCCTCCGCGCTGGCCGCGGAATGGTTCGAGACGGTGAAGGCACCGCAGAAGCGACTGGTCTGGTTCGAGCAATCCGCCCACGAGGTCATGAACGAGGAGCCGGGCAAGACCCTGGTCACGCTGGTGCAACGCGTCCGCCCCATCGCCGAGCGCGCCGGCGACGTCGCACCCTGATCGTCAGGCAAGCCGCGGCGACGGCGCCTCGGAACCGCAGCTGCACGGCTCGTGCGCCGGCCTGCGGGCCGGATTCTTTGCCGACCCGCTGAAGCCGGGAGGCCGGACCAGGCCGCGGCGCGTTCCATGGTCGAATCGATCTTCAAGCACGCTTTCTCCCGCTTGCGGGAGAAGGTGGCGCGCGGCGATGGATGAGGGCGTGGTCTGCGAGCGCTTCCTGCGACTGCATGGAAGCTTCCCCCATCCGCCCTGCGGGCACCTTCCCCCGCAGGCCGGGGAAGGGACACTCCATGCATCGATATCCATGCAGGAGATGCAGTCTGGGCGCCGGCAAGGGTGCCGTGGCGAGCAGCGGACCCGGCCGATCCTCAAGCACGCGCAACCAGGCACGTGGGGGACGGCCGGCATCCAAGTCCCTGGCGTGCGCCGTTCGGTGCCGTCCGCTGGAAACCTGAATTGCCCGGCGCAAACGCTCGTCACGGCGTCGACACTCCCGCTGTACGTCGCACTCACGAGCCAGCCGCCACGCTCCGGGATCAACCTCGCCTCCAGGAGCCCGCCATGGCCAGCAGAACGCCAGCCCCCGCCCCCTCCAACAAGCGCGCCGCCGCCCGGTCCGGCAGCGCCGACGCACGCGCGGCGAACCCCGGCGCCGACGACGCGCGCGGCAACGGCGACGAGTTGCAGCAGCAGGCCGGCGGCTCGCACCCGGTCCTGACCACCAACCAGGGCATCCCGGTCAGCGACAACCAGAACTCGCTCAAGGCCGGGCTGCGCGGCCCGGTCCTGCTGGAGGACTTCGTCCTCCGCGAGAAGATCACCCACTTCGACCACGAGCGCATCCCCGAGCGCATCGTCCACGCCCGCGGCAGCGCCGCGCACGGCAGCTTCGAGCTGAAGAAGTCGCTGGCCCGGTACACCACCGCCAGGCTCCTCACCGAGGTCGGCGAGAAGACGCCGGTGTTCACCCGCTTCTCCACCGTCGCCGGCGGCGCCGGTTCGGTCGACACCCCGCGCGACGTGCGCGGCTTCGCGGTCAAGTTCTACACCAAGGAAGGCAACTGGGACCTGGTCGGCAACAACATCCCGGTGTTCTTCATCCAGGACGCGATGAAGTTCCCGGACGTGGTGCACTCGGTGAAGATGGAACCGGACCGCGCCTTCCCGCAGGCCGGCAGTGCGCACGACACCTTCTGGGATTTCGTGTCGCTGACCCCGGAAACCATGCACATGATCATGTGGGCGATGAGCGACCGCACCATCCCGCGCTCGCTGCGCACCATCGAAGGCTTCGGCGTGCATTCGTTCCGCCTGCTCGACAAGGACGGCAACAGCACCTTCGTCAAGTTCCACTGGCGGCCGGTGCTGGGCATCCAGTCCACGGTCTGGGACGAGGCAGTCAAGCTGCAGGCCGCCGACAACGACTTCCATCGCCGCGACCTGTTCGAGGCGATCCAGTCCGGCAACTTCCCGGCCTGGGACCTGGCGGTGCAGCTGTTCACCGAGCAGGACGCGGACAAGTTCCCGTTCGACCACCTCGACCCGACCAAGCTGATCCCCGAGGAACTGGTGCCGCTGCAGGTGATCGGGCGCATGACCCTGGACCGCTGGCCGGACAACTTCTTCGCCGAGACCGAGCAGGTCGCCTACTGCCCGGCCAACATCGTGCCCGGCATCGACTTCAGCAACGACCCGCTGCTGCAGGGCCGGCTGTTCTCCTACCTGGACACCCAGCTCTCGCGCCTGGGCGGGCCGAACTTCCACCAGATCCCGGTCAACGCGCCGAAGTGCCCGTTCGCCAACCAGCAGCGCGACGGCCACATGCAGATGCACGTGCCCAAGGGCCGGGTGAACTACGAGCCCAGCTCGCTGCAGGCCGACAGCCCGCGCGCCACCGCGACCGGCTTCCGCAGCGCCGCCTCCAACGTCGGGGCGACCGCGCTGGGCGGCTACAGCGAGGCCAGCGGCTACCTGTCCTCGGCGCTGGGCTACGGCGCCACCGCCAGCGGCGCGCAGTCGGTGGCCATCGGCGGGCAGGCCGAGCTGCCCGTCAACGTGTTCCGGCCGGGACAGGGCACCTACTTCGCCAGCACCCAGGCCAGCGGCAATCTGGCCACGGCGATCGGCACCGGCGCGGTGGCCAGCAACGATTCGGCCGTCGCCCTGGGCGTGGGCACCGAAGCGACGGCGGCCGGCGGCATCGCCATCGGCCTGCGCGCCATCGCCGAAGGCCCGCAGAGCGCGATCGCGATCGGCACCGCCTCGCACGCCGGCGATGTCTATGCCATCGCGCTCGGCCAGCAGGCCAGGGCCGAGACATACCACTCGGTCGCCATCGGCGCCGGCGCCCGGGCCGAGGGCACCAGCAGCATCACCATCGGCGGCAACGCGATGGGCGAACTGGCGCTGTCCCTGGGCCTCAATTCCTGGGCCTACGACCAGGCCATGTCGGTGGGCACCGGGGCCGGCGCCTACGGCTACGGGTCGGTGTCGGTGGGCAATCTCACCAACGCCTGGGGCGACTACAACACCGTCATCGGCTTCGGGGCCCGCTCGGACTCGAAAGCGAGTCTTCCCGGCCCGCCGATACCGCCGCCGGACTGCGATATCGAAGAGTGCTGGGGTCCCTTCGATATCGACCCATCCATCGCCCCCACGTACGCCACCGCCCTGGGCACCTCGGCAATGGTCGGCGGCGACCGCAGCCTGGCGCTGGGCGCGCGCAGCCTGTCCCTGGCCGACAACAGCGTCGCGCTGGGCGTCGATTCGATGACCGACCGCGCCAACACCGTGTCGGTCGGCGCTGCGCAGGAGTGGAACCGCCTGGACATCACCGACGGCGGCGGCACGGTGGCGCCGTTCACCCGCCAAATCGTCAACGTCGCCGCCGGCACCGAGGACAACGACGCGGTCACGGTGGCGCAGCTGCATCCGTTCGCCGCCGCGCTCGGCGGCGGCGCCACGGTGGTACAGGGCCAGCTGGGCCTGCCCGCCTATACCGTCCAGGGCGAGGTCTACCACGACCTGGGCGCCACCGTTTCGGCCGTCGATGGGAACCTGACCGCGCTGTCCGGCGCAAGGGCCGCAGTGTGCGACGCTGCCGGAATCGATGCAAGCCGCGCCAGGGATCCTCCCGGTGCCTCACGAAGACGGAATGATGAGCGACAAACCGCTGACCGATTTGACTTTTTCCTCGTTCGACCTGCATCCGGCGCTGCTCGCCGGACTGGAAGGCGCCGGGTTCACCCGCTGCACCCCGATCCAGGCGTTGACCCTGCCGGTCGCCCTGGCCGGCCGCGACGTCGCCGGCCAGGCCCAGACCGGCACCGGCAAGACGCTGGCGTTCCTGGTGGCGGTGATCAACCGCCTGCTCAGCCGCCCGGCGCTGGCCGACCGCAAGCCCGAGGACCCCCGCGCCCTGATCCTGGCGCCCACCCGCGAACTGGCGATCCAGATCCACAAGGACGCGGTCAAGTTCGGCGCCGACCTCGGCCTGCGCTTCGCCCTGGTCTACGGCGGCGTCGACTACGACAAGCAGCGCGAGCTGCTGCAGCAGGGCGTGGACGTGATCATCGCCACCCCGGGCCGGCTGATCGACTACGTCAAGCAGCACAGGGTGGTCTCGCTGCACGCCTGCGAGATCTGCGTGCTGGACGAGGCCGACCGCATGTTCGACCTGGGCTTCATCAAGGACATCCGCTTCCTGCTGCGGCGCATGCCCGAGCGCGGCACCCGCCAGACCCTGCTGTTCTCGGCGACGCTGAGCCACCGCGTGCTGGAACTGGCCTACGAGCACATGAACGAGCCGGAAAAGCTCGTGGTCGAGACCGAGACCATCACCGCCGCGCGCGTGCGGCAGAAGCTGTACTACCCGGCCGACGAGGAGAAGATCCCGCTGCTGCTGGGCCTGCTGTCGCGCAGCGAGGGCGCGCGCACGATGGTGTTCGTCAACACCAAGGTGTTCGTGGAGCGCGTGGCGCGCGCGCTGGAGAAGGCCGGCTACCGGGTCGGCGTGCTGTCCGGCGACGTGCCGCAGAAGAAGCGCGAGTCCCTGCTGAAGAAGTTCCAGGCCGGCCAGCTGGAGCTGCTGGTGGCCACCGACGTGGCCGCGCGCGGCCTG
>DNXT01000103.1:0-537 GCA_003505795.1 Lysobacteraceae bacterium
GGTAGGCGGCCTCGACCTGGCGCGGCGGCGCCTCGATCCAGCGTCCGTCCTGCTCCCTGGCGACGATGAAGTTGAAGTTGTAGTCCGGTTCCAGCCCCATGCGCAGGTCGCTGAGCATCAGCTCGCCATCGACCACCCGTGCGCGCATGAAGCCGCGGTTGAACCACTGCAGCCGCCGCACCGCCGGCAGCGTGCGCACCTGCGCCAGCGCCTGGGTCTGGCTGGGATAGCCCTGGAACCGCATCGGCCCGCGGTCGGCCACCAGCGAGCGCTCGCCGATCACGTAGCCGCCGGGCGTCATCGCCACCACCCGCCACAGCAGCGTGTTGAGCGGCAGCGGCACCGAGAAGCGCGGCGCATCGCCCAGCCCCATCGCCGCCAGCGCACGATCGGCCTCGCGCTCGACCAGGTGCTTGGCCAGCAGCGACCAGCCCAGGTAGGCGCTGCTGAGCGCCAGCCCGGCCACCAGCGCCGACTGCGCCAGCCGGCGACCGCGCGCGAACCAGGCCACGGCGCAGGCCAGCGCCAGCCACAGGG
>DNXT01000103.1:763-3196 GCA_003505795.1 Lysobacteraceae bacterium
GCCAGCGCCAGCCACAGGGTGTAGGCCGGATCGATGATGAACACGCTCGACCACATGGTCGGATGCGGGTGCAGCGGCCACCACAGCTGGGTGCCGTAGACGGTGAACGCGTCCAGCAGCGGATGGGTCGCCAGCGCCAGCTGGATCGCCCAGAACCAGCGCCGCGGCGACTGCGCGACGCGCCCGCCACCGAAGCGCCGCAACAGCCACCAAATCAGCCAGCCCACCAGCGGCAGCACCAGCAGCGAATGGCTGAAGCTGCGGTGCACCGTCATCAGCGTGACCGGGTCGTCGGTCAACGGCAGCAGCAGCAGCGAGTCGAGGTCCGGCAGGGTGCCGAGCCCAGCGCCGGCGAGCAGCGCGGCCCGACGGTGCTGCGGCGGCGCGATGGCGGCGGCGATGGCGCCGCCGAGCACGATCTGGGTGATGGAATCCATCTGGCGATGCTAGCAGCCCGCCGGGACAGCTTTGCCGTTGCCGTTGCCGTGGCCGTTGCTCTTGCTCTCCGCCTCCCCTCCCCGTCCGCAGCGGTAGAGGTGGCAAACACCCGAAGGGCGACGCGCACGGATGCGCGGCGTGCGCGGGGGCATGTTCCGCGACTCCCCGCCGCCTCCACGCACCTGCAGCGCCGCAGGCGCGCAGGGCGCGAGGAACGGCGTGCTTGATCAGCCCTCGGCTGCTGTAAAGCGCTTCTTTGATTGCTTTTCTTTGCACGAGCAAAGAAAAGCGACTCGAGTCCGAAGGGGGCGAAAATTCTTGCTGTCGCATTGAGATACCTGTGGGAGGGACTTCAGTCCCTCCCACAACGTTCCCTCAATCCCCGAAGACCTCGGGAAAGCCTCGTCGCGACTGAAGTCGCTCCTACGGGAAGCCAAGAAGCACAAGAAGCAACGGTCCCAGCCGTCGGCGCCGCCGCGCGCGCCGGCGCTACACTCGCCTCTCCACCATGGGGAGACGACGCGACATGCGTCTTGGACTGGCCGCCAACCGACTGCACCACCACGGCAAGGATGCCGCGCTGTTCCGCTGGCTGCGCGCCTGCGAGCCCGGCATCCGCGAGCTCGGGCTCGGCCTGCATGCGGTGGGACGCACCTACGATGCGATCGCGCGCGCCGGCCAGCTGTCCGGCTACCCCGGCCTGAAGCGCTATCCGTATGGCCGCGAGGGCGGACTGATGAAGCTGGTGGCCGAGGTGGTCGGGCTGGAGGGCGCCGAGCGCACGCTCGACGGCGCGATCTACCTGATCGACCCGGTCGATCCGTCCTCCATCTTCCCGGAGGCGATCGCGCTCAAGCGCCAGTGCGTGATCCACGGCAAGCCGTTCATCTCGACCGTGGCCTCGGCCCGCGACTGGGTGGAGATGGAACGCATCCACGCCGGCCTGGCACCCGATCCCGGCGCCGACGACCTGCACGCGCTGGAGACGCAGACCGTGGCGCTGATCGCCCACGATGCGATGAAGCCGCAGATGCTGGCGTTCGCGGCCGAGCATTTCGAGGTGCTGTCGCGGTTCGCGCAGCGGGTCGGCACCGGCACCACCGGGCTGCGCCTCAACGAACTGGCCTGGAGCCGCGGCTGGCCGCACGAGCGTCCGTGGGTGCAGCGCTACGAGAGCGGCCCGATGGGCGGCGACGCGCAGATCGCCGACCGGGTGCTGGAGAAACGCTGCCAGCGCGCGATCTTCTTCGAGGATCCGCACGTGGCGCGCCAGCACGAGGCCGACATCCAGCTGCTCGAGCGCGCGGTCACCACCGTCACCGACAGCGCGGTATGCATCACCTCGCCGATCGTCGCCGCGCGCTGGGCCAGGGTGGTGCGACAACGCGGCCAACAGCGCGGCCGCTGAACCGGCGGCGGCGATGGCCCGGTCATCGGCATGTCATCGCCAGCCTCGACACTCCCGGCGCTTTTCACGTCCCCGGGGGATCCATGCTGCGTCTGGTTTCGCGTGCGGCACTGCTCGCATGCCTGTGTTGTCCGTTGCTGGCCCACGCCCAGGAGGCCGAGCGCCTGCGCGTGCACGGTTCCAATACCCTCGGCAGCCGCCTGATGCCGGCGCTGGTCGAATCCTGGCTGGGATCGATCGGCTACACCGGCATCCAGCGGATCGCGGTCAACGGCAGCCTCACCGAGGTGCATGCGGTCCGCGACGAACAGCCGCTGGTGGTGGAGATCGGCCGACGCGGCTCGGCCGCCGGCATGCAGGCGTTGATCCGCGGCGACAGCGAGCTGGCGATGATGAGCCGCGCGCCGACCGCCGCCGAACGCGACGCCGGCTGGCAGCTCGGCGAGATCGGTTCGCCGGACCAGCAGTTCGTGGTCGCGCTCAACGGCGCGCGGGTGCTGGTGGCCGCGCAGAATCCGCTGCGCAGCATCGGCGTGGCGCAGCTGCGCGAGGTGCTGGCCGGGCGCATCGACAACTGGCGCGCGCTC
>DNXT01000104.1 GCA_003505795.1 Lysobacteraceae bacterium
GCGCGTCGGCGCGCCGCTGTCGGCATCGATCGCGAACGCCGCCAGGTGGTTGTCGTCGCCGCGGTTGACCACGTACAGCCAGCGGCCGTCGGGCGAGAAGTGCAAGGCGCCGGCGCCGTTGCCGCCGGCAAAGCCCGGCGCGAACAGGTCCACCACGCCGCGCAGTTCCAGCGTGCCGCCGGCGTAGTCCAGCCAGGCGAGCTGGCCGCTCATTTCCAGGGTCAGGTAGGCGTGCCGTCCGCTGCGGTCGAACACCAGGTGGCGTGGACCGCTGCCGGCGGGCAGCGGCACCGACGCGGCCGGGCGCAGCGGACGCTCGGCGCTGGCCGCCGGATCGTAGGCGTAGACGTGGACGCGGTCGCCGCCCAGGTCGGTGGCCAGCACATGCCGGCCGTCGGGCGCGACCACCGCCGCATGCACGTGCGAGGAGGCCTGGCGTTCGGGATCGACCCCGCTGGCCTGGTAGGCGGCCACCTGGGTGACCGGCTGCAACCGGCCGCCGGCGTCCAGCGGCAGCACCGCGAGCAGGCCGCCCGGGTCGGCGCCGCCGGAATAGTTCGCCACGAACAGGTAGCGCCCGTCCGGCGAGAGGCTGCCGTGGGTGGGGTGGTCGGACAGGGTCGACACGCGCTCGCGCAGGCTCAGCCGATGCTGCGCATCCATCTCCAGGCGGCTGACCCGGCCGACCGGGTCCGGCTGGCCCGGGCCGTTCTCGTTGATCGCGTAGACCTGGCGCTGGTCGGGCGACACCACCAGCCAGGACGGGTTGTCCAGGCGCACCGATTGCCACGGCGTGCGCTCGAGCCGGCCCCGGGCCGGGTCGAAGCGGAAGCCGTGGATGCCGGGCGCGTCCGGCGCGGTGTAGGAGCCGACCAGCAGGTCCAGCGGGGCGGCGCAGGCCGCGGCGGGCAGGCTGCACAGCAGCCACAGCAGCAAACGGGGCATCGTCACTCCCGGGAGCGTCGTTTCTTGGCCGGCCACCTTACCCGCCGGCGCGGGTGCTGTCGCGCCCGGCGCCGCTCAGCCGTGCGCGAACGCGCGCAGCGCCTCGCCTTCCATCCGGTACACCGTCCATTCGTCCATCGGCTGGGCCCCGGCGGCGCGGTAGAAGTCGATCGCCGGCTGGTTCCAGTCCAGCACCGACCATTCGAAGCGGCCGCAGCCCTTGTCCAGCGCCAGCCGCGCCAGGTGCCGCAGCAGCGCCAGCCCGGCGCCCTTGCCGCGATGCTCCGGGCGCACGAACAGGTCCTCCAGGTAGAGGCCGTTGCGGCCCAGCCAGGTGGAGTAGTTGAAGAAGTACACGGCGAAGCCGACCACGGCGCCGCCCTGCTCGCACACCAGCGCATGCGCGGTCGCGCCCTCGCCGAACAGGCTGGCGCGCAGATCCTCGACGCTGGCCTTCACCGCATCGGGCTCGCGTTCGTACACCGCCAGCGCGGTGACCAGCTCGTGCAGCAGCGGCGCGTCGCCGGGCGTGGCGGCGCGGATCCGGACCCCGCCGGCCATGCTCACCGGGCCGCCGCCACGGCCGCGCGCATCCTGCCGATCACCTCGGCATAGCTTTCCTGGGTGGAGCCCGGCGCGTTGAAGATCGCCGAGCCGGCGACGAAGGTGTCGGCGCCGGCGGCGGCGATCGCGCCGATGTTGTCGGCCTTGACGCCGCCGTCGATCTCCAGCCGGACCGGCTTGCCGAGCGCGTCGATCTTGCCGCGCACCACGCGCAGCTTGTCCAGCGCCGACGGGATGAAGGCCTGGCCGCCGAAGCCGGGGTTCACCGACATCAGCAGCACCATGTCCAGGTCCGGCAGCACCCAGTCGAGGAGGTCCACCGGCGTGGCCGGGTTGAGCACCAGCCCGGCCTGGCAGCCGTGCGACTTGATCAGCTGGATGGTGCGGTGGACGTGGCGGCTGGCCTCCGGGTGGAAGCTGATCAGGCTGGCGCCGGCCTCGGCGAAGTCCGGCACGATGCGGTCGACCGGCTCGACCATCAGGTGCACGTCGATCGGCGCGGTGACGCCGTGCCTGCGCAGCGCCTGGCAGACCATCGGGCCGATGGTCAGGTTGGGCACGTAGTGGTTGTCCATCACGTCGAAGTGCACCCAGTCGGCGCCGGCGGCGAGCACGTTGTCCACCTCCTCGCCGAGGCGGGCGAAATCGGCGGACAGGATGGACGGGGCGATGATGCAGTCGGACATGGCGGTTCTCGGCGAAGGAATGCGGCGGCGCTAGCGGCGGCGCAGGCGCTGGATGCGGTCGTAGGCCGCGTTGATCTGGCTGGCCTTGCGTTCGGCCGCGCGGCGCCGCTCGGGCTCGGCGCGGGCGACCTTGTCCGGGTGGTACTGCGACATCAGCCGGCGGTAGGCCAGGTCGATCTCGGCATTGGTCGCATCCGGCTCCAGCCCCAGCTCGCGATAGGGATTGTCGCGGCGGCGCTTGAACCAGCCGGCGTCGACCGCGTGCCCGACCAGCAGTCCCAGCGCCACGCCGAGCAGCGGCGAACCGCGCAACAGCAGGGCTCCGAGGAGCGCACCGAGCAGTTTTCCGTACCAGGGCATGGGGGCGGCGGGGGCCAGGAAGGCAGGGCCGGCCATTTTACCCGAAGGCCCCGGCCGGGATGCCGCGGACCGGCGGCGCGGCGGCCCGACAAAAGCCTGCGGCGCGGACCGAAGCGCCGTACACTACGCGGCCCGCTGTCGAACCGCGGGCCCGCCGGGTCCCGGGGCAGCGTCATTGCGACGACTCTAGGAGTGCCTGTGTCGACCACGCTGTTGCAATCCGATCTCCCCGGCCTGCCGTTGCGCCACCGTGGCAAGGTCCGCGACGTCTTCGACATCCCGCGCGAGCGCCTGCCCGCCGGCGCGCCCCCGGGCGACTACCTGCTGATGGTCGCGACCGACCGGCTGAGCGCGTTCGACGTGGTGCTGCCCGACCCGATCCCGGGCAAGGGCGAGATGCTGTGCCAGGTCTCCAACTTCTGGTTCGGCAAGACCGAACACCTGATGCCCAACCACCTGACCGGCATCGACGTGGCCAGCGTGCTGCCCGAGGGCGTGGACACCGCCCTGTACGCCAGGCGCGCGGTGGTGACCAAGAAGCTCAAGCCGGTGCCGGTGGAGGCGATCGCGCGCGGCTACCTGATCGGCAGCGGCTGGAAGGACTACCAGCGCACCGGCAAGGTCAGCGGCATCGAGCTGCCCGACGGCCTGCGCCAGGCCGAACAGCTGCCGGAACCGATCTTCACCCCGTCGACCAAGGCCGCGGTCGGCGACCACGACGAGAACATCGACTTCGACGCGATGGTGAAGACGGTCGGCGCCGAGCTGGCCGAGCGCGTGCGCGACGCCACCCTGCGCATCTACCGGTTCGCCGCCGAGTACGCGGCCGGGCGCGGCATCCTGCTGGCCGACACCAAGTTCGAGTTCGGCACCGATGCCGACGGCCGCCTCTACATCATGGACGAGATGCTGACCCCGGATTCCTCGCGCTACTGGCCGGCGGACGAATACGAGGTCGGCACCAGCCCGCCCAGCTACGACAAGCAGTTCGTGCGCGACTACCTGGAGACGCTGGACTGGGGCAAGACCGCGCCCGGCCCGTCGCTGCCGCAGGACGTGATCGACCGCACCCGCGCCAAGTACGCCGAGGCGCTGCAGAAGCTGGCGGGGATCTCGGTCGACTGAGCGGCCGGCGGTTCGGCTGGCGCGCCGACGACTTCGACGCGTTGCCCGAAGCGTTCCGGTCGTCAGCAGGCCGCGCTGCGAGGCCCCGTCCTCGCCCCGCTGACCGGCGGGTGCCGCGCCGGTCAGCACCACGCCAGGCGCGCGAACGGACGGCACCGTGCGGGGACGCGACAGTCAAGCGCCGCTGCGCAGGCGCAATGGGGCCGCTGCACGCGACGCCACCGGTACGCCGGCGTATGCTGGGCGCTTCCTGGGAGGGAACCGATGAATTCGACCAGTTCCGTACGTGCGCTGGACCGCTACTTCGCCAGTTACTCGGGCGACCACCGCAACCAGACCAACCAGGCGATCCACGTGATCGCGGTGCCGGCCATCCTCTGGTCGGTGGTGGCGCTGCTGTGGTGCATCCCGGTCGGCGGCACCTGGTTCAGCAGCGGCATCTGGGCGGCGCTGGCGATGTTCGCCGCCTGGATGTTCTACAACCGGCTCTCGCGCCCGCTCGGGCTGGGCATGCTGGCGGTGCTGTTCTTCTGCGGCTGCCTGTGCCGCCTGCTCGAGGCCAGGCTCGGCCTCGGCGGCCTGTTGCGCGTGGCCGTCGGCGTGTTCGTGCTCGCCTGGATCGCGCAGTTCGTCGGCCACAAGCTGGAAGGCCGCAAGCCCAGCTTCCTGACCGACCTGACCTACCTGCTGATCGGGCCGGCCTGGGTGCTGGCCAAGTTCTACCGGCGCATGGGCTGGCGCTACTGAACCCTCAAGCCACGCCCAGCTCCGCCGCCGTCGGCGCGAACGCGCGCGGCGCGTAGGCGAAATCCCGGCGCGCCGGCTCCAGGTCGAACACCAGGTCGTCGTGCATGCGCTGCAGCGCGGCCGCGCTCATCCCCTGCAGCCGGCCGAACCGGTGCGCCACGCCCAGCGCCGCGGCGAACAGCGCGGTCGGAATCCGCCACAGGCGCGCGCGCCGCGGCAACGCGGCGAGCACGCGCCGCACCATCTCG
>DNXT01000105.1:0-318 GCA_003505795.1 Lysobacteraceae bacterium
GCGGGGCGGCGTGGCGCGCGGCGCGCAGCCGTGCCAGGGTCGCCGGCGATATCGTGTCCAGGGCCTGCGCGTGCAGCTGCCGCAGGCGGGCGTCGAACGAGGCGTTGTCGTGCGGAGCGGTGTTCACCGGAAATCCTCGAGTTGTTTCTGCAGGGCGTCGCGGGCGCGCGACAGGTGGGTCTTCACCGAACCCTCCGAGCAGCCCATCGCGCGGGCGGTGGTGGCCACGTCCAGTTCCTCCAGCACGCGCAGGGTGAAGGCCTCGCGCTGGCGTGCCGGCAGCGTGCGCAGCGCCGCGACCAACTGTCCGTAGGCCTC
>DNXT01000105.1:533-1161 GCA_003505795.1 Lysobacteraceae bacterium
CCGCTTTCGTGCTGCTGCGCCGGGCCGGCGCCCGTGTCGGCCCAGTCGATCCGGCTCTCCTGGCTGTGGTCCTCGACCGGGGCCCAGAACCGCAGCCGGAAGTTGCGCCGGCGCTGCAGGTCGATGATGCGGCTGCGCAGGATGCTCCAGAACAGCGGCGTCCACTCCGCGGCCGGGCGCTCGCGGTAGGCGAGCAGCTTGACCATGGCGTCCTGCACCGCGTCCAGCGCGTCCTCGCGGTGGCGCAGCCCGGCCTCGGCGAAGCGGAAGGCGCGCGGGCCTATGCCGGCCAGGAACAGGTCCAGCGACGCGGGGGCCGCCGTGGCCGGCGCCTGGAGTTGCGGATCGAGAGGGGTGCCCACCAGCACAGCGTAGCTTCCCGGATGGAATGAAGGGGTAAACGCATCGCCCGGCCTGCGGTTGACATGGCGCTGCCGCGCCGTCGATAGCTGGTTATGATGCGGCGGGGCCGCTTCCGGCCGGATGGAGCAGACGAGCGATGAGCGACGGGTTCGTAGCGCTGTACATCTTCATGCTGGCGGCGATCGCCGGCCACGTGATCATCTCGCGGGTGCCGGTGATCCTGCACACGCCGCTGATGTCCGGGTCCAACTTCATCCACGGCATC
>DNXT01000105.1:1307-7486 GCA_003505795.1 Lysobacteraceae bacterium
CAACTTCATCCACGGCATCGTGCTGATCGGCGCGATGGTGGTGCTGGGCCATGCCGACACCACGCTGGAGAAGGCGATCGGCTTCGTCGCGGTGGCGCTGGGCGCCGGCAACGCCGCCGGCGGCTACGTCGTCACCGAGCGCATGCTGGAGATGTTCAAGTCCAGCCGGAAGCCGGGCGGCGGCAAGGGAGACAAGGCTTGAACCTGTCGACCGTGGAGCTGTTGTCCTGGCTGGTCAAGGCCAGCTATCTCGTCGCCGCCACCCTGTTCCTGCTCGGCCTGCAACGCATGGCCTCGCCGATGACCGCGCGCAGCGGCATCCGCTGGGCCGGGCTGGGCATGCTGATTGCGACCGTGGCCACCTTCTTCCTGCCCGAGCTGCACAACGTGCCGCTGATCATCGCCGCGGTGGCGATCGGCACCGCGCTGGCCTGGGTCTCGGCCAACAAGGTCGCGATCACCGACATGCCGCAGATGGTGGCGCTGTACAACGGCATGGGCGGCGGCTCGGCGGCGGCGATCGGCGCGGTCGAGCTGCTGCGGTTCTCGTTCCTGGTCAATCGCGACACCTCGCACTGGAGCGCGCAGGCGATCGCCGACCTGGCCGCGCGCCAGCCCGGCGCCACCACGCTGGCTCTCGCGGTGGTCGGCTCGGCGATCGGCGCGGTGTCGCTGTCCGGCTCGGTGATCGCCTGGGCCAAGCTCGACGGCCGCCTGGACCGGCGCGTCACCTTCCCCGGGCAGCAGGCGTTCAACCTGCTGGTCGCGCTGGCGGTGGTGGTGCTGGGGATCTGGGCGGCGGCGACGCTGCAGCCGCCGGCGATCATCGCCTTCTTCGTGGCGGCGCTGGCGCTGGGCGTGCTGATGACGCTGCCGATCGGCGGCGCCGACATGCCGGTGGTGATCTCGCTGTACAACGCGTTCACCGGCCTGGCGGTGTCGTTCGAGGGCTACGTGCTCGGCAACGAGGCGCTGATCATCGCCGGCATGATGGTCGGCGCGGCCGGCATCCTGCTGACCCGGCTGATGGCCAAGGCGATGAACCGGCCGGTCAGCGGCGTGCTGTTCTCCAACTTCGGCGGCGGCGGCCAGGCGCAGGAGATCGGCGGCAGCCAGAAGCCGATCGAGGCCGGCGACGTGGCGGCGATGATGGCCTATGCCGAGCGCGTGGTGATCGTGCCCGGCTACGGGATGGCGGTGGCGCAGGCGCAGCACAAGATCTGGGAGCTGGCGCAGCGCCTGATCGAGCGCGGGGTCAAGGTCAAGTTCGCGATCCATCCGGTCGCCGGGCGCATGCCCGGGCACATGAACGTGCTGCTGGCCGAGGCCGGCGTGCCGTACGACCTGATCGCCGACATGGACGACATCAACCCCGAGTTCGCCAACACCGACGTGTCGCTGGTGATCGGCGCCAACGACGTGGTCAACCCGGTCGCCAAGACCGATCCGGGCAGCCCGATCTACGGCATGCCGATCCTGGACGTGGTCGATTCGAAGAACACCGTCGTGATCAAGCGCGGCAAGGGCACCGGCTTCGCCGGGATCGAGAACGCGCTGTTCTACGCCGACAACACCCGCATGCTATACGGCGATGGCGCCGAGGCGGCCGGGGCGCTGGTCAGCGAACTGAAGGCGCTGGACGGCGGGGGGCACTGAGGCGGCCCCCCATCCGCCCTTCGGGCACCTTCCCCCGCACGCGGGGGAAGGGTAAAGAAAGGACGAAATCCCGCTTGCGGGGAGGGGAAGAGAAAAATCCCTCCGCTTGCGGCGGAAGGCGGTACGAAAAATGAATCCCCCGGCGTGGCGCTCAGCGCGCCACCCACCATGCCAGGGCCAGCGCCGCCACGTAGCAGGCCAGGTCGAGGCCGCTGTTGGCCAGCGTCGACAGCGTCCACGCATAGCCCAGGCCCATCTTCAACGCCGACGCCCACGGGTCCAGGCCCATCACCGCGCCGATCTGCGCCGAGGCGATGCCCCAGTTGGCGGCCGCGATGACCGCCACGGTGGCGAGCAGGCTGCAGACGGTGCGCAGGCGGCCGCGCGGCAGCGTGCCGAGCCGCAGCATCCACGCCACTTCGAGCGCGGCGAGCACGGCCATCCAGCCGGACTGGTGCCGGGTGGCGAGGGCGACCAGCATCCAGGCGATCACCGCGGTGACGCTTCCCAGCAGCAGCAGCGGGGGCCAGAGCCAGTGCGCGGTTCTGGCGGACGCGGTGTTCGGGGGCATCGGATCTTCCTGAAGTCGGCCGACAGCATAAGCGTTCGGCCGCCGCCGGCCCAATGGCGGGCGTCATGGGCGTCGCTGGCACGCCGTATTCCGTCGGCCGCGATGCGCCGGCGGGGAAACAGGCCCTAAAATGTACGACTTGCGCGAACCCGTCGCGGCCTCATATCCAGTCCATGTATTCCCGCAGCAGTGAACCCGTCCAGTTCGAACGCGATTGCGATGCCGTGATGGTGCCGCAGGGTGATTCGGTGACCCTTCCCGCCGGCAGCTACGGCTACATCACCCAGGCGCTGGGCGGCAGCTATACCGTGTTCGTCGAGGGCAACCTGTTCCGCATCGCCGGCAAGGACGGCGACGCCATCGGCAAGGAGCCGCCGCCGGGGCTGGAGCTGCCCGACGATGCCAGCGACGAGGAGGTCGAGGCGCTGGTGTGGCAGCAGCTGCGGACCTGTTTCGACCCGGAGATCCCGTTCAACATCGTCGATCTGGGGCTGGTCTACGAGGTCGCGCTGCAACATCGCGACGACGGCAGGCGCGGGGTCGAGGTGAAGATGACCCTGACCGCGCCCGGCTGCGGCATGGGCGAGATCCTGGTCGACGACGTGCGCAGCAAGCTGGAGATGATCCCCACCATCGCCGAGGCCGACGTCGAGCTGGTGTTCGACCCGCCATGGGGACGCCATATGATGTCCGAGGCGGCCCGGCTCGAAACCGGGATGCTCTGACGCCGGGCCCAGCCCGCCCGCGTCCTCTCACTTCCGACAGCTGAACAGGAATTCATCCGGTGTCCGTTTCCTTCCGTTCCAACCGCTCGCCCTCGCCGCGCACCGCCGACGAGTTGTCCGTGATCCTCGCCGCGCCGGGCTTCGGCGTGCACTTCACCGATCACATGGCGTCCATCCGCTGGAGCAAGGACGCCGGCTGGCACGACGCCGAAGTGCGCCCGTACGGCCCGCTCGCGCTGGACCCGGCGGCGTCGGTGCTGCACTACGGGCAGGAGATCTTCGAGGGCATCAAGGCCTACCGCCATGCCGACGGCTCGATCTGGACGTTCCGCCCGGAAGCCAACGGCGCGCGCCTGCAGCGCTCGGCCAGGCGCCTAGCGCTGCCCGAGCTGCCGGTCGAGCTGTTCACCGAGTCGCTCAAGCAGCTGGTCGCGGCCGATGCGCACTGGGTGCCGTCGGCGCCGGAGACCAGCCTGTACCTGCGTCCGTTCATGATCGCCGACGAGGCCTTCCTGGGCGTGCGCGCGGCGCAGAAGGCGTCGTACCACGTCATCGCCAGCCCGGCCGGGGCGTACTTCGCCAAGGGCGTGGCGCCGGTGTCGATCTGGCTGTCCACCGACTACGCGCGCGCGGCCAAGGGCGGCACCGGCGCGGCCAAGTGCGGCGGCAACTACGCCGCCTCGCTGCTGCCGCAGCAGCAGGCCTACGCCAACGGCTGCTCGCAGGTGCTGTTCCTGGACCCGGTCGAGGGCAGGTACATCGAGGAACTGGGCGGCATGAACGTGTTCCTGGTGTACCGGGACGGCACCCTGGTGACCCCGGAGCTGTCCGGCAGCATCCTCGAGGGCATCACCCGCGACAGCATCCTGCAGCTGGCGCGCGACCGCGGCATGAAGGTGGTCGAGCGCAAGGTCGGCATCGACGAATGGAAGGACGGCGTCGCCTCGGGCGAGATCGCCGAGGTGTTCGCCTGCGGCACTGCCGCGGTGGTCACCCCGATCGGCGAGCTGAAGGGCGAGGGCTTCGCGGTCGGCGACCTCGACGCCCCGGCCGGCGAAGTCACCCTGTCGCTGCGCCAGGAGCTGACCGACATCCAGTACGGCCGGCTGCCGGACCGCCACGGCTGGCTGGTGCGGCTGGCCTGAGCCCACAGCGGGCAGGTGATTGGAAGGAGAAAAGACCCCGCGCAAGCGGGGTCTTCCGATTTCCTGCGTGGAATGAATCGCGAGCGGGTTTCACTTGACTGAATTTTGACGCCGAAGTTCACAGATCGCGACATTGTTCTAAAAGAAACCGTTTTTCGTCGTTGTCACGCAGGGGAGCGCCGGGCTAGCGTGCCTGAACGGATCGATAACAGGGGCGATCCGAAACCCTCCGGCAGATCTGCCGGTCCCCCTGTGGCGGTGGATCGCGCCGGAGTACGCCGCCTGACGGCACTCCATCTGGAAAAGGAAATTCGATGTCGAACGATCAACTGCGTACGCGTCGGCACGCACTGGTGGTACTCAGTGCTTCCGCCCTCACCTCCCTGCTCCTCGCGGTACCCGCATTCGCCGGGGAGGTGTACCTGGACGGTCTGGCTTCGGCCCAGACCCATCAGCGTTTCATCGTGACCTACCGGGACGGCAGCAGCCAGGCGACCAGCGCGACCGCGCTGGCCTCGTCGCTGAACGCCGCCGCCAGGGCGCTTCCGGCCCGGAACGGCCGCGCGCTCGGCCTGAGCAAGCTGCGCCGGCTCGCGCTGGGGCCCGAGCTGGTCAAGGCCGACCGTCCGCTCGACCGGGTCGAGGCCGAGACCCTGATGCGCCAGCTGGCGGCCGACCCCAGCGTGCTGAGCGTGGAAGTCGACCAGTTGATGACGCGCACGCTGACCCCGAACGACCCGCGCCTGTCCGAGCAGTGGGGCTTCGGCACCACCAGCGCCGGCATCAACGTGCGCCCGGCCTGGGACCAGGCCACCGGCAGCGGCGTGGTGGTGGCGGTGATCGACACCGGCATCACCAACCATCCGGACCTCAACGCCAACATCCTGCCCGGCTACGATTTCATCAGCGATGCCGCGATGGCGCGCGACGGCAACGGCCGCGACAGCGACCCGTCCGACGAAGGCGACTGGTACGCGGCCAACGAGTGCGGCGCGGGATACCCGGCCTCGAATTCGAGCTGGCACGGCACCCACGTCGCCGGCACCATCGCCGCGGTGACCAACAACGGCACCGGCGTGGCCGGCACCGCCTACAACGCCAAGATCGTGCCGGTGCGCGTGCTCGGCAAGTGCGGCGGCTACACCTCCGACATCGCCGACGCGATCGTCTGGGCGTCCGGCGGCAGCGTCTCCGGCGTGCCGGCCAACCCCAACCCCGCCGAGGTGATCAACATGTCGCTCGGCGGCAGCGGCAGCTGCTCGACCACCTACCAGAACGCGATCAACGGCGCGGTCTCGCGCGGCACCACCGTGGTGGTGGCGGCCGGCAACAGCGCGGTCAACGTGTCCGGCGCGGTGCCGGCCAACTGCCCGAACGTGATCGCGGTGGCGGCAACCACGTCGGCGCGCGCCAAGGCCAGCTATTCCAACTACGGCGCCGGCATCGACATCTCCGCGCCGGGCTCGGCGATCCTGTCCACCCTCAACAGCGGCACCACGGTCCCGGGCAGCGCCAGCTACGCGTCCTACAACGGCACCTCGATGGCGTCGCCGCACGTGGCCGGCGTGGTCGCGCTGATGCAGTCGGTCGCCCCGTCGCCGCTGACCCCGGCGCAGGTGGAGTCGACGATCAAGAGCACCGCGGCCAGCTTCAGCTGCTCGCAGGGCTGCGGTGCCGGCCTGGTCGACGCCAACGCCGCGGTGACCGCGGCCAAGTCGGGAAGCGGCGGCGGTGGCGGCGGTGGCGGCACGGCGCTGACCAGCGGCGTGCCGGTCACCGGCCTGTCGGCCAGCACCGGCGCATCGTTGAACTACACCATCGCGGTGCCGTCCGGACGCAGCACGCTGACGGTGAGGATCAGCGGCGGCAGCGGCGACGCCGACCTGTACGTACGCCAGGGCAGCGCGCCGACCGACACGGTCTACGCCTGCCGCCCGTACCTCAGCGGCAACAGCGAGACGTGCACGATCAGCGCGCCGGTGAACGGCACGTACTACATCCGGGTGAAGGCCTACAGCAGCTTCTCCGGGGTGACGCTGACCGCGACGTACTGAGCGCGGCCGCCGGCCCGTCGCGCATGCG
>DNXT01000249.1 GCA_003505795.1 Lysobacteraceae bacterium
CGGTGTCGCTGTCCGGCTCGGTGATCGCCTGGGCCAAGCTCGACGGTCGTATCGGCAGCGCCTGGCGCTTCCCCGGCCAGCGCATCTGCAACGGCCTGGTGTTCGCCGCCGCATTGGCGCTGGGCGCGGTGCTGGTGGCCTCGCCCTCGGTGCCGGCGGTCTGGCCGGCGCTGTTCTTCGCCGCCGCGCTGGCGTTCGGCGTGCTGATGACGCTGCCGATCGGCGGCGCCGACATGCCGGTGGTGATCTCGCTCTACAACGCCTTCACCGGCCTGGCGGTCGGGCTGGAGGGCTTCGCCCTGCAGAACCCGGCGTTGATGATCGCCGGCATGGTGGTCGGCTCGGCCGGCACGCTGCTGACCTTGCTGATGGCCAGGGCGATGAACCGCTCGCTCGCCAACGTGCTGTTCAGCAACTTCGGCGACGGCGCCGCCGCGGCCCAGGGCGAGGTGGCCGGGCGCATGACCTCGGTCGACGCCGGCGACGCCGCCGCCACGATGCGCTACGCGGCCAGCGTGATCGTCGTGCCCGGCTATGGCCTGGCGGTGGCGCAGGCGCAGGGCCGGCTGTACGAACTGGTCAAGCTGCTGCAGGCCGCCGGCGTGGACGTGAAGTTCGCGATCCATCCGGTCGCCGGGCGCATGCCCGGGCACATGAACGTGCTGCTGGCCGAGGCCGGCGTGCCCTACGACCTGATCTATGACATGGAAGACATCAACGACAGCTTCGCCGGCACCGACGTGGCGCTGGTGATCGGCGCCAACGACGTGGTCAACCCGGCCGCGCGCACCGACAAGAGTTCGCCGATCTACGGCATGCCGATCCTCGACGCCGACCGGGCGCGCCAGGTCTACGTGATCAAGCGCGGCCAGGGCAAGGGCTACGCGGGCGTGGAGAACCTGCTGTTCTACGGCGACAACTGCGACATGGTCTACGGCGATGCCGCGGCAGTGCTGGCCCAGATGGTGCAGTCGGTGAAGGAACTGGCCGGCTGACCTCCCTGCCCACCCTTGGCATTTCTCCATACCCCCCACACCGGAGCAAGCAATGGCATACGCAACCACCAACCCGTACACCGGACAGGTCGTGAAGACCTTCCCCGACGCCACCGACGCCGAGGTCGCCCAGGCGCTCGACCAGGCCCAGGCGGCGTTCGAGGCATGGAAGGACACCGGCTTCGCCGAACGCACCAAGGTGCTGCAGAAGGCCGCCGACCTGCTGCGCGCCAGCCATGCCGAATACGCCAGGATCCTCACCCTGGAGATGGGCAAGCTGCTGGCCGAGGCCGAGGCCGAGGTGGAGCTGTCGGCGCAGATCCTGGAGTACTACGTCGAGAACGCCGAGCAGCTGCTCGCGCCCGAGAAGCTGCCGAGCAAGCATCCCTCGTACACCGAGACCTGGATCGAGCACGAGCCGCAGGGCATCCTGCTGGCGATCGAGCCGTGGAACTTCCCGTACTACCAGATCGTGCGCATCGCCGCGCCGCAGCTGGCCGCCGGCAACGTCCTCATCCTCAAGCACGCCTCCAACGTGCCGCAGTGCGCGGCCGCGTTCGAGCAGCTGTTCCGCGAGGCGGGCCTGCCCGAGGGCGGTTTCAGCAACCTCTACGCCAACCGCGGGCAGGTCAAGGCGATCATCGAGGACCCGCGCGTGCAGGGCGTGGCCCTGACCGGCTCGGAGGGCGCGGGCGCCGTCGTCGCCGCCCAGGCCGGCAACGCGCTGAAGAAATCGACGATGGAACTCGGCGGCGCCGACGCCTTCGTGGTGCTGGCCGACGCCGACCTGGACAAGGCAGCGCAGTGGGCCGTGACCGGCCGCCACTGGAATTCCGGGCAGGTGTGCTGTTCGTCCAAGCGCATCATCGTGGTGGACGCGGTCTACGACGCCTTCCTGGAGAAGTACAAGGCCGGCGTCGCCCGGCTCAAGGCCGGCGACCCGCTGGACCCGTCCACCACGCTGGCGCCGCTGTCCTCGCAAGCGGCGCTGGACGAGCTGAAGAAGCAGGTGGCGCAGGCGGTCGCGCATGGCGCCACGGTCGAGGTGATCGGTCCGGAGGTGCCGTCCACCGGCGCCTTCTTCCGGCCGGTGCTGCTGAGCATGGCCGAGGACAATCCGGCCTATCGCTGGGAGTTCTTCGGCGCGGTCTCGCAGGTGATCCGCGCCAGCGACGAGGCCGACGCGATCCGCATCGCCAACGATTCGCCGTTCGGCCTGGGCGGCTCAGTGTTCACCGGCGACATCAAGCGCGGCATCGAGGTGGCCAGGAAGATCTCCACCGGCATGGTCTACATCAACCATCCGACCGGCGTGGCCGCGGACCTTCCCTTCGGCGGCGTGCGCCGCTCCGGCTACGGCCGCGAACTGGTCGGCCTGGGCATCAAGGAGTTCGTCAACCACAAGCTGATCGCGGTGACGGACATCGACGGCGCGTTCTGAAGCTTTCCGGGGAGTCGCTCATCCATGGCAATCAATGGCAAGGTCGCGCTGGTCACCGGCGCGGCGCAGGGCA
>DNXT01000248.1 GCA_003505795.1 Lysobacteraceae bacterium
CCGGCGCGGTAGCGGCGCCGGTACGGGGCCGCCCGGGAGCGGCATCGGTTGCGATGCAGTATCCCGTCAGCGCTCCCCGCTGCCGAAGCCGCTGCCGCCGGCAGGGCGGCCGGTCATTCGGCTGCCGGCGCCGGCCTGCGGCGTGGTCCGCGCGCCATGCTGGAAAACACCCCGTCGCGGCGGATCCAGGCATGGAACAGGGCCGCGCACAGGTGGCCGAGCACCGTGGCGAACAGCAGCCGCGCCAGCCAGCCGTGGGCGTCGCGCAGCCAGGCATACAGCGTGGCGTCGTGCGGCAGGATCGCCGGCAACTGCACGCCGGCGGCCATCGCGACCGGATAGCCGCCGGCCGACAGCATCGCCCAGCCGATCAACGGCATCGCCAGCATCAGGCCGTACAGCAGCCAGTGCGAGGCGTGCGCGGCCACCACCTGCCAGCGCGGCAGGTCCTGCGGCAGCGGCGGCGGGCGATGGCGCAGGCGATTGCCCAGCCGCACGATCGCCAGCAGTCCGATCGCGATGCCGAGCGGGCGGTGCAGGTCGATCAGCCAGGGCCGCTGCGAGACCGAGGCGACCATGCCGACGCCGATGAACAGCATCGCTACGATCATCGCCGCCATCGTCCAGTGCAGCAGTCGCGCCGCCAGATTGAAATGTCCGCTCATCGCGCACCTCCATCGGCACCGGCGGCCGCGGGCGCGCGGCCGTGGCCGATCTCGCGCTCGCGGCGGTTGAACGACTGCGAGTACACCGCCGAGCGCGCGGCCAGGATCGGATCGTTCGAGCCGGCGATGCCGGTCGGCAGGATCAGCGGGTCGTAGTTGAGGTCGCGGCACGGGCCGCCGGCCTGCGGCTCGGCGTGGTCCAGCTCCAGCGTGCCGGCCACCACCTCGGGCCGCTGTGCCGGCCACGGCTGCGACGGGTCGTCGACCGGATCGCCGGGCGCGGCGATGCTGAGCACCAGGTCCCAGCGCAGCGGGCCGCGTGCCAGCCGCGCGGCGAGATCCTCGCTGAGGAAGTCGGCATCGGCCATCTCGCGCTGCGCCGCGCTCAGCGCCTCGAACGGCGCCTGCGGCCGCATCGACCAGCGCACGAAGCGCGAGCTGCCGTCGGCGGCGGTGAAGCGGAACGCGTTGACGCCGTTGTAGCGGGTATTGGCCCAGCTGTTCGACCACGGCGCGGTCTTGGCCCATTGCTGGAACTTTGCCGCCTCCGGGTAGCGCTGCAGGAACGCGGCCATCCTGGCCGGATCGGGCTTGCCGGTCGCCGGATCCGGGCGCGAGGCCAGGCCCTGCGCCTGGAAGCCCTCGGGCGTGGCGACCACGAAGAACGGGAAGCTGTTCATCGCCGTGCGCCACTGCTGGCCGTCGTCGGTACGCAGCAGCAGTGCCATGCTGCGCACCCGGGCCTTCGCGTCGGCGCCATGCGGATCGCCGCCGCCGATCGACAGCCGTCCGAGCACTGGCGTCTGCGCCTGGGTGAACACCCGCGCCGACGACAGCGCCGCGGCCTGGCCGCTGCTGCGGAACACGCCGCTGACGCAGACGCCCTTGCTGTGCGCGCGGCGGAAGCCGGGGTGCGGCGGGCCGCCGGCCTCCAGCGTGTCGGTCATGCGTTGCGCGGTCAGGCGGTCGCCGCCGATCCAGCCGGCGGTCCAGGCGAACGCGGCGGCGGCCAGCGCGGCGATGGCGCCGATGCCGGTCAGCGGCAGGGCATGCCGCCGCAGCCACGCCGAAGGCGTGGCGGAAGCGACGGCAAGGGGGGTGTTCTGGGTCATCGCAGGTTCCTGGCAACGGCGGCGGGATGAAGGTCGGACGCCGGCGGCGGCCGGTTATTCCCTGGGCCGGCGCGATTTCCCTGGGGGCGGCGGAGCGGGAATAATCCGCGTGCCGGAACGTCCTACCGGCGACTCCCCCTGGTTTCCCTGTTGATGGACGAACTCGACGACGAACGCCTGCGCGCGCTGCTGCCGGGGCTGCGGCGCTTCGCGCGTTCGCTGACCGGCGATGCCGCCAATGCCGACGACCTGGTGCAGGCGGCGCTGGAGCGCGCCTTGCGCCGCTGGGCGACGCGGCGCGAGGACGACGCGCTGCAGGCCTGGCTGTTCTCCATCGTCTATCGCCAGTTCCTGGACGAGCACCGGCGCGCCAAGCGCTGGCAGCGCGTGCTCGGCCTGTTCGCGCCGCAGCAGCACACGCAGTCGCCGTCGGCCGAACAGGTGCACGCCGGCCGCTCGATGCTGGCGCTGTTCGCGCAGCTGCCGGCCGAGCAGCGCGCGCTGCTGCTGCTGGTCAGCGTCGAGGGGTTCAGCTACCGCGAGGTGGCCGACAGCCTCGGCATCCCGATCGGCACGGTGATGTCGCGCCTGTCGCGCGCCCGGGAAAAACTACGTTCGCTGGGCGAAGGCGGCACGCCTGCCGCGCCGGCGTTGAGGGTACTCAAATGAACACGCGGACGATGGCACCGGGCGACGACGAACTGCACGCCTATGTCGATGGCCGGCTGGAGCCGGCGCGGATGGCCGAACTCGGCCTCTGGCTGCAGGCGCATCCGCAGCAGGCGGCGCGGGTGGCGGGCTGGAAGCAGGACGCCGAGGCGCTGCGCGCGGCCTGGGCC
>DNXT01000247.1 GCA_003505795.1 Lysobacteraceae bacterium
ACTGAAGTCGCTCCTACAAAAAGCTTGACGCACACAAAAAAAGCGGGCCGAAGCCCGCTTTTCCCGAGTGACGAATACGCCGCGGTTACTCGCCGGCGCCTTCTTCCTCGACGGCCTTGATCGACAGGCGGATACGGCCCTGCTTGTCGACTTCCAGCACCTTGACCTTGACCAAATCGCCTTCCTTCAGCTTGTCGCCGACCTTCTCCACGCGCTCGCTGGAGATCTGCGAGACGTGGACCAGGCCGTCCTTGCCCGGCAGGATGGTGACGAACGCACCGAAGTCCATGATCTTGGCGACCTTGCCTTCGTAGATGCGGCCCGGCTCCACGTCCGAGGTGATCTGCTCGATGCGCGCCTTGGCCGCCTGCGCAGCGATCGCGTTGACCGAGGCGATGACGATGGTGCCGTCGTCCTGGATGTCGATCTGGGTGCCGGTCTCCTTGGTGATGGCCTGGATGGTCGAGCCGCCCTTGCCGATCACTTCGCGGATCTTGTCCGGGTGGATCTTGATGGTCAGCAGGCGCGGCGCGTAGTCCGACAGCTCCGAGCGCGGCGAGGTCAGGGCGTTGGCCATCTCGCCGAGGATGTGCAGGCGGCCGGCCTTGGCCTGCTCCAGCGCCTGCTTCATGATCTCTTCGGTGATGCCTTCGATCTTGATGTCCATCTGCAGCGCGGACACGCCCTCGGAGGTACCGGCGACCTTGAAGTCCATGTCGCCCAGGTGGTCCTCGTCACCGAGGATGTCCGACAGCACCACGAAGCGATCGTCTTCCTTCACCAGGCCCATCGCGATGCCCGCCACCGGCGCCTTCACCGGCACGCCGGCGTCCATCAGCGCCAGCGAGGAGCCGCACACCGAGGCCATCGACGAGGAGCCGTTGGACTCGGTGATTTCCGAGACCACGCGGATGGTGTACGGGAACTCTTCCAGGGACGGCATCACCGCCAGCACGCCGCGCTTGGCCAGGCGGCCGTGGCCGATCTCGCGGCGCTTCGGCGCGCCGAAACGGCCGCACTCGCCGACCGAGTAGGGCGGGAAGTTGTAGTGGAACAGGAAGTTTTCCTTGTACTCGCCGGAGACCGCGTCGATCACCTGGCCGTCGCGGGCGGTGCCCAGCGTGGTGACCACGATCGCCTGGGTCTCGCCGCGGGTGAACAGCGCCGAGCCGTGGGTGCGCGGCAGCACGCCGGCCTTCACGGTGATCGGGCGCACGGTGTCCAGCGCACGGCCGTCGATGCGGACCTTGGTGTCCAGCACCGAGTCGCGCATGGTGCGGTATTCCAGCTCGCCGAATTCCTTCGACAGGTCGGCCGGGTTCCAGCCGTCGGCGGCGGCGCGGCCGGCCAGCGACTCGAGCACGTCCTTCTTGATCGCGGCGATGGCGTCGCGGCGCTGCAGCTTGTCGCGCACCTGGAAGGCCTCGGCCAGCTTGCCGCCGACCGCTTCCTTCAGCGCCGAGATCAGCGCCTGGTTCTTGGCCGGGGCGACCCAGTCGCTGGGCTTGGTGCCGGCTTCGACGGTCAGCTCGTTGATCGCGTTGATGACCTTCTGCATCTCGCGGTGACCGAAGGTCACGGCGCCGAGCATCACCTCTTCCGACAGCAGCGCGGCTTCGGACTCGACCATCAGCACCGCGTTGGCGGTACCGGCGACGACCAGCTCCAGCTGCGATTCCTTCAGCTCCGACACGGTCGGGTTGAGGATGTACTCGCCGTTCTTGTAGCCGACCTTGGCGGCGCCGATCGGGCCCTTGAACGGGGTGCCGGCCAGCGACAGCGCGGCCGAGGCGCCGATCAGCGCGGCGACGTCGCCGTCGATGTCCGGGTTCAGCGACATCACCGTGGCGATGATCTGCACTTCGTTCTTGTAGTCCTCCGGGAACAGCGGACGGATCGGGCGATCGATCAGACGCGAGATCAGCGTCTCCTTCTCGGTCGCGCGGCCTTCGCGCTTGAAGAAACCACCCGGGATGCGGCCGCCGGCGTAGAACTTCTCCTGGTAATCGACCGTCAGGGGAAAGAAGTCCTGGCCTTCGCGCGCGCTCTTGGCGGCGACGGCGGTGACCAGCAGCACGGTGTCGTCCATCTTGACGATGACGGAGCCGCTGGCCTGGCGGGCGACCTCGCCCGTCTCCAGGGTGACGGTGTGCTTACCGTACTGGAAGGTTTTGGTGATTTTTGCCACGGGGGTTTCCTTGGGAATGATGCTGTCTTCTGGACCGTCGTCGACCCTTGCCGAGGACGGGCGGCCGGGAGGCTCCGGCCCTTGGAACTTTGCGAAAGACCAAAACGAAACCGCGGCGCATCACTGCGCCGCGGTGGTATTCAGGAGATCAGCGGCGCAGGCCGAGTTTCTCGATCAGGGCCTTGTAGCGCTCGGCGTCCTTCTTCTTCAGGTAGTCGAGCAGGCTGCGACGGCGGTTGACCATCTGCAGCAGGCCGCGGCGGCTGTGGTGATCCTTCTTGTGGGTCTTGAAGTGGCCGGTCAGCAGTTCGATGCGGGCGGTCAGCAGGGCGACCTGGACTTCCGGCGAACCGGTGTCCTGGGCGCTGCGCTTGTTGTCTTCAATGACTTTCTGGGTGTCGATCGACATGGTTTTTCTCGGTAGATGCGTGGCAGGCAGGAACGCACGGTGCGCACCGCCCAGCTCGCCGTTTGCAGTGATGATGCGCCGAAGCGCCGGATGCCAGAAAAGGCGGCCGAAATTGTACCGGTGCAGGCCCGGCGGAACAAGGCACCACCCCGGCCGCTGCGCCCGGCCGGCCGGCTCACCGGTTGAACAGCCGCTGCGGCGACAACAAACCTGAATGATCGACGCTGCCCAGGCCGCTGGGCGCGCCGTCCGCGCCGAACACCGCCACCGGGCCGGCCGGCCAGGCCGGATCGCGCAGGCGCTGG
>DNXT01000251.1 GCA_003505795.1 Lysobacteraceae bacterium
GCGCACCATCGCCACCGTGGCCCAGGCGGCGGACCTCGACGCGTTAGCGCTGCCGCTCGGCGATGGCCGACGACTGCGCCTGGATCAGGTCGCGCGCATACACGACGGCTCCCGCGACCGCAGCCGGTCGGCGCTGCTGGACGGGAAACCGGTGGTGGGCTTCCACGTCTACCGCGCCAAGGGCACGGACGAGACCGCGATTGCGACGGCCGTCGTGCATGCACTCGACGCGCTGCAGGCCGCGCATCCGGATCTGCACTTCACCCAGGTGTCCAGCAGCGTGGACTACACCCTCGAGCAGTACCACGGCTCGATGCAGATGCTGATCGAGGGCGCATTGCTGGCGATACTGGTGGTGTGGTGGTTCTTGCGCGACTGGCGCGCCACGCTGGTTGCGGCGACTGCACTGCCGTTGTCGATCCTGCCGACATTCGCGGCGATGGCCTGGTCCGGCTTCTCCCTCAACACGCTGACCTTGCTGGCGCTGGCAGTCGTCGCCGGCATCCTCGTGGACGATGCGATCGTGGAGATCGAGAACATCGAACGCCATCGCCGGCTGGGCAAGCCGCTGCGCCAGGCAACGGAGGAGGCCGTGAGCGAGATTGCGCTGGCGGTGATGGCGACCACGCTCACCCTGGTGGTGGTGTTCCTGCCGACGGCGCTGATGCCCGGCGTGGCCGGCCTGCTGTTCTCGCAATTCGGCTGGACCTCGGTCGTGGCCGTACTGGCCTCGCTGCTGGTGGCGCGCCTGCTCACACCGCTGCTTGCGGTGCACTGGCTGGGCCCAGCACCCGCACATGCCGCAGCCGGCGGGCGCTGGATGCCCCGCTACCTGGCGACGGTTGCCTGGTGCATGGCGCACCGGCGGATCACCGCCGCCGCGGCGCTGGCTTTTCTGGCCGGGTCGATCGCACTGTTGCCCTTGTTGTCCACCGGCTTCATCCCGCCGGCCGAACAGGGCGTGGTCGAGGTGTCGCTGGAGCTGTCGCCCGGGGTGGCGCTGGAACAAACCGTCGCCACGACGGAACAGGCGCGAGCCGCGCTGTCCGGCGTTCCCGGCATCGCGCGGATCTTCGCCAGCGCCGGTGCGGCCGACGGCGGCGACGGGCTGTCGCGCAACGACGCACGCCGCGCGGTGATGATCCTCAAGCTGACGCCGCGCAAGCAACGGCCCTCGCAGGCGCAGGTCGAGCAGCTCGTGCGGGAACGCCTGGCCGCCGTTCCGGGCGCGCGCTTCGGCGTGGGCGGCAACAACCTCGGCGGCGGCTTGTCGTTGATCCTGGCCGGCGACGACCCTCGCCAACTGGCCGCCAGTGCGCAGGCATTGGAGCGCCAGATGCGCGGCATTCCCGGCCTGGCCAACGTACTCAGCAGTGCCGGGCTCGAGCAGCCGGAGCTGGTCGTGCGGCCGGATCCGGTACGCGCGGCCGAACTGGGCGTGGACACCGCGGCGATCGCCGCGACATTGCGCATGGCCCTGGGCGATGGCGACGATCCGGACCTGCCGCGGCTCAACCTGGATCGGCGCCAGCTGTACATCCGCGTCCAGATCCCGCGGCAGGCACGCGCCGACCTGGAAGCGCTCTCGCGCCTGCGCGTACCGGCGCACGCCGGCACCGTGCCGCTGGGCGGCATCGCCACGCTGGCGGTGGAGAGCGGGCCGAGCCAGATCGACCGCTTCGATCGCCGGCGCTACGTGACCCTCGATGCGAGCCTGGTCGGCATCGCGCTCGGCCAGGCCGAAGCGGCGGTTGCCGCACTGCCGGCCAGCCGCGAGTTGCCGGCCTCGGTGGCGCGGATCGACGCCGGCGACTCGGAACTGGCCGGCGAACTGGCCGGAGGTTTCCTTGGCGCGGTGGCGGCCGGTCTTGCCTGCATGTTCGCGGTGCTGGTGCTGCTGTTCAAGGATGCGTTGCAGCCGCTGACCATCCTCTCGGCAGTGCCGCTGTCGCTGGGCGGTGCGTTGTCGGCGTTGCTGCTGACCAACAGCGCGCTGGACGTGCCGGCGATGATCGGGCTGGTGATGCTGATGGGCATCGTCACCAAGAACGCGATCCTGCTGGTCGACCATATCGTGCAAGCCATGCGTGCGCATGGCCTGTCGCGGCCGGACGCGGTGCTGGAGGCCTGCGCCCAGCGTGCGCGCCCGATCGTGATGACCTCGGTGGCGATGATCGCCGGCATGCTGCCGATCGCGCTGGGTTTCGGCGCCGACGCCAGTTTCCGCCAGCCGATGGCGGTGACCGTGGTGGGCGGGCTGGTGACGTCCACCGCCCTGTGCCTGCTGGTGGTGCCGGTGGCGTTCACGCTGGTGGACGACCTGCGCCACCGGTTGCGGCGCCGGCTCGGGAAAACGCAAGGCGCTGCCGGCAAAGGGGACGAGGGAGCGCCGGCGGCGCTTCCCTTCGAGTAAGGGCCGGGTCCACCTGGCGGCCCAGGTCGCACCCAGGCCCTTGATACTTGATAAACGTGCCGTATCCGCGCCGGCGCCTAGCCCGCCCACGTTCGGAGCCGGGCGCGCTGGAAATAAAAAACGCGGCGCAAGCGCCGCGTTCCTGGTAGATCGGAAGAGCGTCGTGTAGGGAAAGAGTGTGAAT
>DNXT01000250.1 GCA_003505795.1 Lysobacteraceae bacterium
CCGAGGAACCGCTGCGGATCCAGCGCCAGGATCAGCTCGCCATGCCGCGGCGACGCGCCCGCGCCGGCATCGAAGGCCAGCGACTCGGCGCTGGTGAGGTCGCCGATCAGCGGGCCGGCGAGCAGCTCGATCATCGCCGCCAGCGCCGATCCCTTGTGCCCGCCGAAGGTCAGCATCGCGCCACCATGCTCGACGATGGCGGCCGCGTCGGTGGTGGCGTCGCCGTGGGCGTCCACTCCCCAGCCTTCGGGAATCGGCGTGCCGGCACGCCGGTGCAGCTCGATCTCGCCCCGCGCCACCGCGCTGGTGGCGAAGTCGAACACGAACGGCGGCCGGCCCGGCGGGCGCGGCCAGCCGAAGGCCAGCGGATTGGTGCCGAACACAGGCCCGCGGCCGCCGGCCGGAGCCACCCAGGCGTGGCTGGGATTGCAGGCCAGTGCCACCAGCCCGTGCGCGACGATCTGCTCGATCTCGAACCACAGCGCGGAGAAATGCACGCAATGGTTGATCGCCAGCGCCGCCACGCCGTTGTGGCGGGCCTTCTCCACCAGCAGCGGCAGGCCCGCCTCTAGCGCCAGCAGCGAAAAACCGCCGCCGGCATCGACCCGCACGATCGCGGGCGCCTGGTCGCGCACGCGCGGTTCGGCGTCGGCCACCACCTTGCCGCTGGCGACCGAACGCACGCAGCCCAACGCGCGATACAGGCCATGCGAGGCGCAGCCGTCGCGCTCGCCGGCGACCATCGCGTCGGCCAGGGTGCGGACATGGCCGGCGGACAGGCCCGCGTGGCGCAGCACCGCCTCCACCAGGGCGCGCGCCTGCGCCAGCTGCAACTCGACCATTGCCATCCGCCCTCGGGGACACCGATCGGGCAGGATGCCAGCCGCACGCCGGCGGGGCTCTTCGGATCCGCTCGCCAAACGTGCCGAATTCGGCACAATTGCGCCCCGGCCGGCCGAAAACGGCCGGCCCGGCCTCAGATCTTCAGGTGCAGGCCACGCCGGTCCATCGCCCGCACCAGCGCCCACCAGAACGCGACGAACGCCGATGCGAACGCCAGCGACGCGGCGCGCTCGCCCGCCCAGGGCGCGATCCAATCGGCGAAGCCGTGGCGATACAACGGCTCCCACGCCCCCAGCCCGGCCAGCGCATAGACCATCAGCGCCGAGCCGGCATAGGCGGCGATCGCGTTGACCCCGAACGCGCGCCCGACCGGCGCGTGTCCGCGCAGGTCCACCCAGCGGTGGAAGGCGGCCAGCAGCAGCAGCGACACCCCGCCGCTGAACAGCACGTAGGACGAGGTCCACAGGTTCTTGTTCAACGGCAGCCAGCCGCTCCACAGCACGCCGAGCGCCACGCCGGCCGCGCCGCCCCACCACAGGCTGGCGGTATCGCCGCGCCGCAGCCGCTCGCCGGCGCGCAGGCCCAGCAGCGTCGACGCCAGCGCACCGAGCGTGGACGGCAGTCCCTCCGGGTCGTGCCCCAGCCCGGTCGCCGGATCGAACTGGTACAGCAGCGGCCCGAGCAGCGCGGTATCGATGCGACTGGCCAGGTTGTGCCACGGCAGCAGCGAACCGCCCCCTTGCAGCAGCGCGGCGTAACCCAGCAGCAGCGCCAGCAGCGCCCACCGCTGCATGCGCGGCGTCCACCACACCGCCATCGCCCCGACCAGCAGGAAGCACAGGCCGATCCGCTGCAGCACGCCCCAGGGTCGGAAATGCGCGGCATCCAGCCACCACCACGCCAGCAAGTGCAGCAGCATCCCCAGCCCCAGGATCCGCAGCGCGCGCATCAGCACCGTCCGGGTCAGTGCGGCGCGATCGTCGCCGCGCTCGACCCGCGGCACGATCCCGAGCGCGATCGACACGCCGACGATGAACAGGAACATCGGAAAGATCAGGTCGGTCGGGGTGACGCCGTGCCAGGGTGCGTGCAGCAGCGGTGCGTACACGTGCGCCCAGTCGCCGGGGTTGTTGACCAGCAGCATCGCCGCGACGGTCAATCCGCGCAGCGCGTCGACCGAGGCGAAGCGGGTCGGTCGGTTCATCGCCGCGGCGCTCAGTCGCTGCGGCCCCCGATCCAGGTCGCGGCGACCTGCAGCGCCTCGTCCAGCAGCACCAGGTCGGCCTGGAAGCCGGCCGCGATCCGGCCATGGCGATCGCCCAGGCCGAGGAACTGGGCCGGATAGGTCGAGGCCATGCGCGCGGCCTCCTCCAGCGGCAGGCCGAGCAGGTGCACGCAGTTGCGCACCGCGGTGGCCATGTCCAGCGCCGAGCCGGCCAGCGCGCCGGCGGCGTTGCGCACCACCCCGTCCACCGCGGTGATGACCTCGCCGTACAGGGCGAAGGAAGGATCGTCCGAGCCGACCATCGGCATCGCGTCGGTGACCAGGAACAGCTTGCCGCGCGGCTTGGCCGCCAGGGCCACGCGCAGCGCGCCCGGATGCACGTGCACGCCGTCGACGATGATCCCGCTCCAGCTGTCGCGGTCCTCCAGCGCGGCGCCGACCGCGCCCGGCTCGCGGCCCTGCAGCGGCGACATCGCGTTGAACAGGTGGGTGAAGCCGGTGAAGATCGGAAGAGCGTCGTGT
>DNXT01000128.1 GCA_003505795.1 Lysobacteraceae bacterium
GGTCTCGGCATTCCTGCTGAACCGCTCTTCCGATCTGACGCGCGCGACATCGATGCGCTGCGCCGCTCGCTGGCCGAGGATTCGGCGCTGCGCGAGCGCGAGCTGCTGCTGGGCCTGCTCGGCAGCCAGACCCAGCTGCTGCGCTCGGCGCTGCTGCTGGAGCGGCTGCGGGTGGAGTCGCTCAAGCCCGATGCGCAGCGCGAGACCGGCTACCAGCAGCGCGACCAGGCGCTGATCGAGGGCGTGCTCAAGCAGGTGCAGCGGCGCTACGACCCAGGCGTGGAGAAGGCGCTGCTGACCGCGCTGCTGGGCCGCTACCAGCAGCTGCCCGACGCGCAGCGGATCGCCGAGTTCGACGCCGCCTTCGGCCGCACTCCGGCCGCGCTGGAACAGGCGCTGGACACGCTGTACGCGCAGACCACGCTGGGTACCGAGACCGAGCGCCTGTCGCGCTTCGCCGCCGCCCGCGAGGGCAAGCCGCTGGCCGACGATGCGCTGGTGGCGCTGGCGGCGCGGCTGGTCCCGGCGCAGCTGCGCCTGGAAGAAGGGCGCAAGGCGCGCGAAGGCGAGCAGCTGCGGCTGCGCCCGGCCTACATGCGCGCGCTGGTGGCCTGGCGCAAGCAGCAGGGCCGGGCGGTATACCCGGATGCCAACGGCACGCTGCGGGTCAGCTACGGCCGCGTCGAACCGCTGGCGCCGCGCGATGCCGTCGCCTACGCGCCGGTGACCACGGTGGCCGGCATCGTCGAGAAGAACACCGGCCAGGTGCCGTTCGACGCGCCCAGGCCGCTGCTCGACGCGATCGCCAGGGGCGACTTCGGTAGCACCGCCGACCCGGTGCTGCAGACCCAGCCGGTCAACTTCCTCACCAACCTCGACACCACCGGCGGCAATTCCGGCTCGCCGGTGCTCAACGCGCGCGGCGAGCTGATCGGGCTGAACTTCGACAGCAACTGGGAATCGGTCAGCGCCAGCTGGTGGTACGACCCGCGCTACAAGCGCGCGATCCACGTCGACATGCGCTACCTGCGCTGGCTGCTGGCCAAGGTCTACCCGGCGCCGGCGCTGCTGGAGGAGATGGGCGTGAAGCCCTGACGGCGGGAAAGGCCACGGCCGGATCCGCTGTGCCGTCTCCGTCGCGGCGGTCGGCGCCGTTGTTGCTGTCGCAGAAGCGGCTTCGGCCGCGACGGGGCTTTTCCGGCGCTCTCCCGGCGAGACGGAATCTTGTGGGAGGGACTTCAGTCCCGACAGGCTCTTCCGGCACGGCCCGTCGGGACTGGAGTCCCTCCTACAACAAAGGCTTCGTGCGCTTTCGGGTCACGAGCCGCTCCTGCGGAATGCGGGCTCCCGCCGATCTCTACGCGGCACTCTCCAACGCCGCGACCGTCTTGGCCACCACTTCCTGCAGCGGCGCATCCACGTCCACCGCGACCACGTCCGGCTCGTCGGCGGGCGGTTGCAGCGCCTCGAACTGGCTGTCGAGCAGGGCGGCCGGCATGAAGTGGCCGGCGCGTCCGGCCAGCCGTCGCGCGATCACCTCCGGCGCGGCATGCAGGAACACGAAGCGCATCGGCACGCCGCTGCCGCGCAGCAGGTCGCGGTGCTCGCGGCGCAATCCGGAAAAGGCCAGCACCGAGGAGCGGCCCGCGTCGGCGAGCCGGCGCAGCTGCAGGCCGAGCGCGGCCACCCACGGCCTTCGCTGTTCGTCGCTGAGCGGCGTGCCGGCCGCCATCTGCGCCTTGGCGGCATCGCTGTGGAAGTCGTCGGCGTCCAGGAACGCGAAGCCGTAGTGATCGGCGAGGGCATGCGCGAGGGTGGTCTTGCCGCTGCCGGAGACGCCCATCACCACGATCGCGTGCGGTGGCCCATGTGCGGGAAGGTCGGTCTGCATCATCACCGGTCGTTATACGTGCAAGGGGATTTGGCATGCATGCGTCCATGCGCGCCGCCGATGGTGTAGCGTCGGCATCCTCCGGCGCGCACCGCGTCGCACCGCAGCCAGGACGATCGTATGCCGACCGCGCGCAAACCGGAACCCGGCGCCGCCCAGCATCCCGGGATCGGCGAGAAGACCGGCTACGCGCTCGGCGACCTCGGCCTCAATTTCTACTGGGCCAACATCTCCGCGTTCCTGCTGATCTTCTACACCGACACCATGGGCCTGCCGGCGGCCGCGGTCGGCACCATGATCCTGCTGACCAAGGTCGGCGACGCGATCGCCGATCCGCTGATGGGGATGCTGGCCGACCGCACGCGCACGCGCTGGGGCCGGTTCCGGCCGTGGCTGCTGTGGGGCGCGCTGCCGATGGCCGCCACCGGCGTGCTGGCCTACACGGTGCCGGCGCTGGACACGGGCGGCCGGCTGCTGTGGGCATACGCGACGTTCTCGCTGATGATGCTGGCCTACACCGTGGTCAGCATTCCGTACTCGGCGCTGTCGGGGGTGATCACCGGCGACAGCCAGCAGCGCACGACCCTGATCAGCCTGCGCTTCATCGCCGCGTTCGCCGGCACCACGCTGGTCAACTACGCGACGCTGGACCTGGTGCGCTGGCTCGGCGCCGGCGACGACGCGCAGGGCTGGCAGCGCACCATGATGGTCTACGGCGTGGTGGCGATGGCGCTGTTCGCCGGCGTGTTCGCATGCTCGCGCGAGCGCGTGGCGCCGGCGGCCGGCCAGCGCACGCCGCTGCGCCAGGACGTGACCGACCTGCTGCACAATCGGCCGTGGCTGGTGCTGTTCGTGCTGGCGCTGGTGATCATGGTGACGATCGTGATGCGCGGCGGCGCCGGCGTGTACTACTTCAAGTACTACCTGGCGCGGCCGGAGCTGACCGGCTGGTTCCTCGGCAGCTACTCGGTGGCGCTGGCGCTCGGCGCGGCACTGACCCCGCTGCTGACCCGGTGGTTCGACAAGCGCCGGCTGATGCTGGGATTGATGGCGCTGGTCGGCGTGCTCAGCTGCGCGATGTACCTGGTCCCGGCCGACGCGGTCGGCGCGGCGTTCGCGCTCAACATCCTGGTCGGGCTGGCGCTCGGGCCGAAGTCGCCGCTGGCGTTCTCCATGTATGCCGACACCGCCGACTACACCGAATGGCGCACCGGCCGCCGCGCCACCGCGCTGACCTTCGCCGCGGCCACGTTCTCGCAGAAACTCGGCGGCGCGCTGGCCTCGGCGGTGATCGCCTGGATGCTGGCGGCGATGGGCTACGTCGCCAACCAGGCGCAGAGCGACGCCTCGCAGCACGGCATCGTGCTGCTGATGACGGTGATTCCCGGCATCGTCGCGCTGCTGGCGGCGTGGACGATGCGCTTCTATCCCCTCGACGACGCGCGCCTGGCGCAGATCCAGCAGGAGCTGGCGGCGCGCAAGCAAACCGCCCCCGAACCGACATGACCACCGCACCGCCCTTCGACGACACCGCCGACCTGCTCGCCCCGAGCGAGGACGGTGCCCGCTACGCCCTGTACAGCCCGACCGCGATGCCGAACGCCGGCGCGTTCCTGTGGAACCGGCGGATGATGATCCAGACCACCTGCCGCGGCTACGCCACCGCGCAGTTCATGCAGCCGGAACCGGCCAAGTACGCGCATGCGCCGAACCTGGAGGCGCGCACCTTCATGCAGCCGGAGCAGCCGTACTACGCGCACCACCCCGGCCGCTTCTTCTACCTGAAGGACGAGGACAGCGGCGCGCTGTACTCGGCGCCCTACGAGCCGGTGCGGGCGCGGCCGGCGCGCTTCGTGTTCTCGGCGGGGCGCTGCGACATCGCCTGGGAGCTGGAGTTCGACGGGCTGGTGCTGGAGCTGCGCCTGGCGCTGCCGGAACAGGACCCGCTCGAGCTGTGGCAGTGCACGCTGCGCAACCGTTCCGGGCGCGCGCGCAACGTGTCGCTGTATCCGTACTTCCCGGTCGGCTACATGTCGTGGATGAACCAGAGCGCCGAGCACCGCGCCGACCTCGGCGGCATCGTCTGCCGCAGCGTCGCGCCTTACCAGAAGGTCGCCGACTACTGGCGCCAGCGCGACTTCAAGGACTGCACCTTCCTGCTGCATGAGCAGCCGCCGCTGGCCTGGGAGGCGCGGCAGAGCGCGTTCGAGGGCGAGGGTGGGCTGCATGCGCCGTCGGCGATCGTGGAGCGCGGCACGCTGGGCAACAGCGACGCGCGCTACGAGACCCCGACCGCGGCGCTGCAATATCGCCATGCGCTGGACGACGGCGAGGCGGTCGTCCACCGCTTCCTGTTCGGGCCGGCGCACGACGATGCCGAGATCGCCCGGCTGCGCGCGCGCTACCTGTCCGCGGCCGGCTTCGCCGCCGCCGCGCAGGCCCATACCGCCCACCTCGACCGCGGCCGTGGCTGCCTGCAGGTGGCCACGCCCGATCCCGCGTTCGACAACCTGGTCAACCACTGGCTGCCGCGGCAGGTGTTCTACCACGGCGACGTCAACCGCCTGACCACCGACCCGCAGACCCGCAACTTCCTGCAGGACCATCTCGGCATGGCCTACCTGCAGCCGCAGGTGGCGCGGGCCTCGCTGCTGCATGCGCTGTCGCAGCAGGAGCCCAGCGGCGCGATGCCCGACGGCATCCTGCTCGATGCGCAGGCCGAGCTGAAATACATCAACCAGGTGCCGCACACCGACCACTGCGTGTGGCTGCCGGTATTCCTGGAGGCGTACCTGGGCGAGACCGGCGACGCGGCGCTGCTCGACGTGCCTGTCGCCGATGCCGGCGGCAGGGTCGCCAGCGTCGCCGAGCGCCTGGATGCGGCGATGCAGTGGCTGCTGCAGGCGCGCGATGCGCGCGGCCTGAGCTACATCGCCCAGGGCGACTGGTGCGATCCGATGAACATGGTCGGCTACCGCGGCACCGGCGTCTCCGGCTGGCTGACCCTGGCCACCGCGTATGCGCTGAGGCTGTGGTCGGGCCTGTGCGCGCGGCATGGCCGCCATGCGCAGGCCGAGGCGTTCGCGCGGGCCGCGGCGGCGGTCAACGCCGACGCCAACCGCGAACTGTGGGACGGCCACTGGTACGCGCGCGGCATCACCGACGACGGCGTGCGCTTCGGCGTGGCCGCGGATGCGGAAGGACGCATCTACCTCAACCCGCAGAGCTGGGCGATGCTGTCCGGCGCGGCCGACGGCGAGCGCCAGGCGAAGCTGCTCGGCGCGGTCGAGCGGCAGCTGCACACGCCGTACGGGCCGATGATGCTGGCGCCGCCGTACACCGGCATGCGCGAGGACGTGGGCCGCCTGACCCAGAAGCATCCGGGCTCGGCCGAGAACGGCGCCGTCTACAACCACGCGGCCGCGTTCTACCTGCACAGCCTCTATGCGGTGGGCGAGGGCGAGCGCGCCTGGAGCGTGCTGCGCGCGATGATCCCCGGCCCGGGCCGCGACGACCTGCTGCAGCGCGGCCAGCTGCCGGTGTACCTGCCCAACTACTACCGCGGCGCCTGGCGCGAGTTCCCGCGCACCGCCGGCCGCTCCAGCCAGCTGTTCAACACCGGCACCGTGGCCTGGGTCTACCGCAGCGTGATCGAGGGCCTGTTCGGCCTGCGTGGCGAGGACGATGCGCTGCTGGTGCGGCCGCAGCTGCCGGCGCAGTGGCCGCGGGCATCGGTCACGCGCCGGTTCCGCGAAGCGACGTTCGAGGTCGAGTACCGGCGCGATCCGGCATGCGCCGCGATGCGCGTGACGGTGGATGGCCAGCCCTGCCTGGACGCCCGCATCGCCGCGGTCGAGCCGGGCCGGCGCTACCGGGTCGAGGTGCTGCTGCCCGGTGCCGGCTGAGCGCGGGTGCCGGCGCGCCTGGGGGATTTCCGCTCTGCTCGTCGCGACTGAAGTCGCTCCTACAACGACCGCCACGCCCGCTTCTGTAGGAGCGACTTCAGTCGCGATGGGGCCTTCCCGACAGCGCCGCCTGGGATAGGCCCCCGGCCCCGGCGCGCCGCCGGCCACGTCCCCGACGAAGCACGGGCGGCGAGGCCGCCGCGGTACACTCCCTCGCTTCGCGCTCAGTCCGGAGGGGGCGTTGGTCTCTAGCTGGATCCTGTTGCTGGTGTCGATCGGCTACGCCGCGCTGCTGTTCACGGTGGCGTGGTGGGGCGACCGGCGCCCGCTGTACCCGGACCGGCCGTGGCTGCGGCCGGCGGTCTACAGCCTGGCGCTGGCGGTGTACTGCTCGTCGTGGACCTTCTACGGCGCGGTCGGCAGCGCGGTGCGCAACGGCATCGGCTACCTGCCGATCTACCTCGGGCCGCTGCTGCTGCTGATGTTCGGCTGGCGCATCATCGAGCGCCTGGCGCTGATCGCGCGCGCCGAGAACACGGTCTCCATCGCCGACTTCATCTCCTCGCGCTACGGCCGCTCGCGGCGGCTGGCGGCGCTGGTGGCGGTGATCGCGCTGGTCGGCATCGTTCCGTACCTGGCCCTGCAGTACAAGGCGGTGGCGATGAGCGTGGAGGTGCTGACCGGGCAGACCCGGGCCGGGCACGGCTTCTTCACCGACCCGGCGCTGTACGTGGCGCTGCTGCTGGCCCTGTTCGCCACCCTGTTCGGCACCCGCCAGGTGGATGCGACCGAGCACCACCACGGCATGATGCTGGCGATCGCGCTGGAATCGGTGATCAAGCTGGTGGCGATGCTGGCGGTGGGGCTGTTCGCCTGGCTGTGGCTGGGCCAGCAGCAGCTGCATATCGTCGATTCGGCGCGCACCCTGTTCGAGCACACCCCGTCGGTGGGCTTCTTCTCGCAGACGGTGCTCAGCTTCCTGGCGATCGTGTGCCTGCCGCGCCAGTTCCATGTCGCGGTGGTGGAGTGCAGCGACATCGGCGACATCCGCCGCGCGCGCTGGCTGTTCGGCGGCTACCTGGTGCTGATCTCGGCGATGGTGGTGCCGATCGCCGCGGCCGGCGTGGCGGTGTTCGGCAACAGCGGCAGCCAGGTGGTCGACGACGCCATGGTGCTGGCGCTGCCGCTGGCCGAAGGCAACACGGTGCTGGCCCTGGTCGCCTACCTGGGCGGCTTCTCGGCGGCGGCCGGCATGGTGATTGTGGCCTCGATCGCGCTGGCGACGATGGTCTCCAACGACCTGGTGATGCCGGTGCTGCTGCGCCGCGAAGGCGGCCGCGCCGCCGCCGCCGACCGGGTGCTGTGGATCCGCCGGCTGGCGATCCTGATGCTGGCGCTGATCGCCTACGGCTACTACCGCGGTTCCAGCAACGACAGCACGCTGGCCTCGTACGGGCTGATGGCGTTCGCCGCGGTCGCGCAGTTCGCGCCGGGGGTGATCGGCGGCCTGTACTGGCGCGGCGGCAGCCGCCGCGGCGTGGAGACCGGCATGGTACTGGGCTTCGCCACCTGGATCTACACGCTGCTGCTGCCGGCGATGACCCATGCCGGCTGGCTCGACCCGGCCTGGCTGCAGCAGGGCCCGTTCGGCATCTCCTGGCTGCGCCCGCAGCAGCTGTTCGGGATGAGCGGCTGGGACCCGCTGGCGCACGGCACGTTCTGGTCGCTGCTGATCAACACCGGCGCGATGATGGTGGTGTCGGCGCGCTGGCGCCCGGGCGTGGACGAGCGCTTGCGCGCGGCGCCGTTCCTGGACCCGTATTCGCAGCGGCCGGCGGTGGCCGGCGACTGGCCCGGCCACGTGCGCGTGGACGACCTGCTGGCGCTGGCCGAGCGGGTGGTGGGCGAACGCCACGCGCATCGTGCCTTCGTCGAGCAGGCCAACCTGCTCGGCCGCGAGCTGCAGTCCAGCGCGGTGGCCGACCGCGCCTGGGTGCAGTTCACCGAGCGCCTGCTCGCCGCCTCGATCGGCGCGGCATCGGCGCGGCTGGTGCTGACCAGCCTGCTGCGCGGCTCGGGCATGGACCTGGGCGAAGTGGTGGCGGTGCTGGACGAGGCCGGGCAGGAGCTGCGCTTCAACCGCGAGATCCTGTCGACCACGCTGGAGAACATCAGCGCCGCGGTCAGCGTGGTCGACCCGGACATGCGCCTGACCGCCTGGAACCGCCGCTACCAGCAGCTGTTCGGCTACCCGGACGGCATGCTCTACGTCGGCCGCCCGGTCGCCGACCTGATCCGCTACAACGCCGAGCGCGGCGAACTCGGCGACGGCGACGTCGAGGACCAGATCCACCGCCGCATCTCGCACATGCGCGCCGGCACCCCGCACGTGTTCGAGCGCACCCGCGCCGACGGCAAGGTCATCGAGATGCGCGGCCAGGCGTTGCCCGGCGGCGGCTACGTCACCAGCTACAACGACATCACCGACTACAAGCATGCCGAGAGGGCGCTGCTGGAAGCCAACGAGACGCTGGAGCAGCGCGTGGCCGACCGCTCGCGCGAGGCCGAGATCGCGCAGCAGTCCAAGACCCGCTTCCTGGCCGCGATCAGCCACGACGTGCTGCAGCCGCTCAACGCCGCGCGCCTGTTTGCCTCGGCGCTGCGCGAGGCGCACCAGAACAACGAGGAGCAGCGCCACCTGGCCGAGCGCGTGGACGCCTCGCTGCGCGCTGCCGAGGAGCTGCTCGACGGCCTGCTCGACGTGTCGCGGCTGGATGCCGGCGGCCTGCGCCCGACCATCGAGGACTTCGACGCCAGTGCGCTGCTGCAGGAACTGGCCGCGCAGTACGCGCCGGTGGCCTCCAGCCGCGGCCTGCGCCTGCACGTGCATGCGCGGCCGCTGTGGGTGCGCAGCGACCGCCGGCTGCTGCGCCGGGTGATGCAGAACTTCATCGCCAATGCGCTGCGCTACACCCGCCAGGGGCGGATCGTGCTCGGCATCCGCGGGCGCGGCTTCCAGGTCGAGCTGCAGGTCTGGGACACCGGTCCGGGCATCCCCGAGCACCACATGCGGCAGATCTTCGAGGAGTTCCACCGCTACCAGCAGCCGTTCGACTGGGGCGAGCAGGGCCTGGGCCTGGGCCTGTCGATCTGCCAGCGCATCTCGCGCCTGCTCGACCACGACCTCAACGCGCGCAGCGAGGTCGGCGTCGGCAGCATGTTCTCGATTTCGCTGCCGCGGGTCGCGCCGGTGCAGCGCAAGCCGGCGACCGGCCATGCGCCGCGCGGCATCGGCAGCGGCGACTCGCTGGCCGGCCTGCGCGTGCTGTGCGTGGACAACGACCAGGAGATCCTCGACGGCATGCGCGCGCTGCTCGGCCGCTGGCAGGTCGAGGTGATCGCCGCCAGCACCGTCGACCAGGCGCTGGAAAAGGTGCAGGAACAGCCGGACGTGATGCTGGTGGACTACCACCTGCACGACCGCCTGGACGGGCTGGACACGCTGGATGCGTTGAACGCCGCGGCGCCGCACCGCATCCCGGGCGCGCTGCTGACCGCCGACGGCCGCGACGAACTCAAGCAGCTCGCGCGCGAACGCGGCTACCGGTTGCTGACCAAGCCGGTCAAGCCGGCCTCGCTGCGCGCCTTCCTCAGCGCCTTCCACGATCCGCTGCGCCGGTTCGGCTGAGCCGGCGGCGGCGACCGACGCACGGATGCCGCTCAGGCGACGCCGTGCAGGTGCTCGTACAGGATCGTGCTGCCCACCACGACCAGGATCAGGCCGCCGATGATCTCGGCGCGCTTGCCGACCAGCGCACCGAGCGCACGCCCGAGCATGACGCCGGCGCTCACCATCGCCAGGGTGCACAGGCCGATCACCGCCGCCACCACGCCGATGTGCACGTCGAGGAACGCCAGGCTGACGCCCACCGCCATCGCGTCGATGCTGGTCGCGAAACCGGTCGCCGCCAGCGCCAGCAGCCCGTGCCGCGCCGGCCTGGCGTCGTCGCCGGCATCGGCGTCCGGGCGCAGGCCGGCGACGATCATGTGGACGCCCAGCGCGCTGAGCAGGCCGAACGCGATCCAGTGGTCGAACGTGGCCACATAGCCGGACGCGGCACGGCCGAGCAGCCAGCCGATCACCGGGGTGATCGCCTCGATGGCGCCGAAGATCAGGCCGGCGCGCAGCGCGTCGGGCAGCCGCGGCCGCTGCATCGCGGCGCCCTTGCCGATCGCCGCGGCGAACGCGTCGGTCGACATGGCCAGGCCGATAAGCAGGATGGAGATGAGGGACATGCGACAACCAAGGTCAGGCTGGACGGCAACGGCACACGTCCGCGCCCAACCGTCGTTGCGCACGCGTGCCGCTGGTCTCGCCAACCGGAATGGCTACCCGCACCACGGCTTCGCCGAGTGTGTTGACGCGGGCGCTTCCTCATCGCGAGAAAGCAGGCTACTCCCCAAGGGGACGCGCAGTCTAACAGCGCAAAACAGCGGCGAACATGTTTCCAACGCACGCGAAGGTCGGTCTGATCTTTATAGCCGCGGCTATCTGGGGCCGCTGCGAACGGCGCCTGCGCAACGCCGTTCGACGATGTCTCGCATCGCATGGAGACACGCGGCGACGGTGCACCGTCGCCATCAGGCACGGCCGCAGCGTCGGGCTCCATGGTCCTGCGCGTGACGGCGCAGAGATCCGCCGGCCGAGCATGCACCGGTGTCGCTACGGCGTGCGGTCGGGTCCGCGCCTGCCCGCGGACCCGGCTACGCTCAGTCCTCTTCCGGCGGCAGCACGATGCCGTCGGCGTCGATCGCCAGCTTGCCGGCCATCAGCACCGCCTGGGTGCGGTTGGTGACGCCGAGCTTGCGCAGGATCGCGGTGACGTGCGCCTTGATGGTGGCCTCGGATACGCCCAGGTCGTAGGCGATCTGCTTGTTGAGGCGGCCGGCGCCGAGCATCTGCAGCACCCGGAACTGCTGCGGGGTGAGCTCGCGCAGGCGCTGGCCGACCTCGCGCTCCTCGTTGTCGGTGGGCGGCACGTTGTGCGCCTCGGCCGGGATCCAGCGCTCGCCGTCGAGCACCGTCGACAGCGCCTGGCCGATGGTGTCCGAGTCGGCCGACTTGGGAATGAAGCCGAACGCGCCGTGGTCGATCGCGCGCCGCATCACGGTCGGTTCCTCGCGCGCGGACACCACCACCACCGGCAGCTGCGGATGCAGCGAGCGGATGTGCACCAGCGCCGAGAAGCCCTGCGCACCGGGCATGTTGAGGTCCATCAGCAGCAGGTCGGCGTCGGCGTGGTCGTCGGCCAGGGCATACAGCGCCTCGACGCTGTCGGCCTCGAACAGCTGCACGCCGGGCATGACCCGTTGCACCGCCCCGCGCAGCGCCTCGCGGAACAGGGGATGGTCGTCGGCGATCAATAGGGTGGGCATGGCGTCCTTATGGATATCGATGGCATCCCCGATCCCTCCCAGTCGGGGATGCCGTGTTGCGGTGCGCGCTCAGCGCACCTTGCGTTCGTTGACCAGCGAGTCGACCACCGACGGGTCGGCCAGGGTCGAGGTGTCGCCGAGCTGGTCCGGTGCATTCTCGGCGATCTTGCGCAGGATGCGGCGCATGATCTTGCCCGAGCGCGTCTTCGGCAGGCCCGGCGCCCACTGCAGGTGGTCGGGCGAGGCGATCGGGCCGATCTCCTTGCGCACCCAGGCGATCAGTTCCTTGTGCAGTTCCTCGCTGGGCTGCTCCTCGGCGATCAGGGTGACGTAGGCGTAGATGCCCTGGCCCTTGACGTCGTGCGGGAAGCCGACCACCGCCGCCTCGGCGACCTTCGGGTGCGAGACCAGCGCGCTCTCGACCTCGGCGGTGCCGATGCGGTGGCCGGAGACGTTGATGACGTCGTCGACGCGGCCGGTGATCCAGTAGTAGCCGTCGGCGTCGCGGCGGCAGCCGTCGCCGGTGAAATAGGTGCCCGGGTAGGTGCGGAAGTAGGTGTCGATGAAGCGCTGGTGGTCGCCGTAGACCGTGCGCATCTGGCCCGGCCACGAATCCAGCAGCACCAGGTTGCCCTCGGTCGCGCCGTCGAGCTTCTCGCCGTCGGCGTTGACCAGCGCCGGCTGCACGCCGAAGAACGGCAGCGTGGCCGAGCCCGGCTTCAGGTCGGTGGCGCCGGGCAGCGGCGAGATCAGGATGCCGCCGGTCTCGGTCTGCCACCAGGTGTCCACGATCGGGCTGCGGCTGTCGCCGACCACCTCGTAGTACCAGCGCCAGGCCTCCGGGTTGATCGGTTCGCCGACGCTGCCGAGCAGGCGCAGCGACTTGCGCGAGGTCTTCTTCACCGGCTCCTCGCCCTCGCGCATCAGCGCGCGGATCGCGGTCGGGGCGGTGTAGAAGATGGTGACCTGGTGCTTGTCGATCACCTCCCAGAAGCGCGACACGTTCGGGTAGTTGGGCACGCCCTCGAACATCACCGAGGTCGCGCCGTTGGCCAGCGGGCCGTAGACGATGTAGCTGTGGCCGGTGACCCAGCCGACGTCGGCGGTGCACCAGTAGATGTCGTCCTCGCGCAGGTCGAACACCGTCTCGTGGGTGTAGGCCGCGAACAGCAGGTAGCCGGCGCTGGTGTGCAGCACGCCCTTGGGCTTGCCGGTGGAGCCGGAGGTGTAGAGGATGAACAGCGGGTCTTCCGCGTTCATGCGTTCCGGCTCGCACTCGGCCGGCTGGCTGTCGACCACGTCGTGGAACCAGCGGTCGCGCGGCGCCTGCATGTCGGCCGCGCCGCCGGTATGGCGCACCACCAGCACGGTCTCGACCGACTGGGTGCCGGGAATCTTCAGCGCGGCGTCGACGTTGGCCTTCAGCGGCACCTTCTTGCCGCCGCGCAGGCCCTCGTCGGCGGTGATGATCAGCTTGCTGCCGCAGTCGATCACGCGGTCGGCGATCGAGTTCGGGGCGAAGCCGCCGAACACCACCGAGTGGATCGCGCCGATGCGCGCGCAGGCCAGCATCGCCACCGCCGCGTCCGGGATCATCGGCAGGTAGATGGTGACGCGGTCGCCTTTCTTGACGCCGAGGCTGCGCAGCGCGTTGCCGAGCCGGCACACGCGCTCGTACAGCTCGCGGTAGCTGACCCGGTAGGACGGCGAATCCGGGCTGTCCGGCTCGAACAGCAGCGCGGTCTTGTCGCCGCGGCTGGCCAGCTGGCGGTCCAGGCAGTTGACCGAGACGTTGAGCTCGCCGTCCTCGAACCACTTGATCCGGAAATCGTCGAGCCTGTAGCTGACGTTCTTGATCCTGGTCGGCTTGCGGTACCACTCCAGGCGCTCGGCGGCCCTGGCCCAGAACGCCTCCGGCTGCTCCACCGACTCCCGGTAGAGGCTTGCGTACTGCTCCTTGTTCACCCGCGCAGCGGCGGCGAACGCCGGTTCGACCGGATAGATATCAGCCATGGCACCCTCACTTGCACTCAGCTCGTAGGAAAAAGGTCGCCGCCGGCCCGCGCGGCTCCGTAGGCATTCAGTTTGCCGCATCCCTCCCGCCGATGACGCGAACGGCCCGTTAGACCTTGGTCGTAAACCGGGCCGGTGGCGGCGCGGGTACGACCAAAGGCGAATAGGCGTGGCCCGGGGCCTGCCCCACGCTCCGCCAAGCCGTGCCATTGCGCGGCGATGAACCATTATTCGGGAGGGAGTAATGAACATCCGTATCGCATCGCTGGCGCGGCGCCCGTTGGCCGCCGCCCTGTTCGTGGCAATGATCGCCCCAGGCGCGGCATTGGCCGAGACCGCCAAGGAGCGGGCCCTGGAGGCGCGCGTGGCCGAGCTCGAGCGCCAGGTGCAGCTGTTGCTGTCTTCGCAGCAGCAGCAACAGGGGCAGATCGCCCAGGCGCAGACCCAGATCACCGAGGTGCAGAGCGCGCAGGCCGCCAGGCCGGCGGTGCCGGCCGGCAAGCAGCCGATCCAGATCACCTCGATCACGCCCGGCGCCACGCCGGGCACTACGTTCAAGGTCGGCGGCTTCATCAAGGCCGACTTCCTGGCGACCCGGACCGGCGACGGCCAGCTCGCCGACGACGCCGTCGGCCGCAACCTGTACCTGCCCGGGCAGACCCCGGTCGGCGGCGAGAAGTCCGGCACCGACACCAACATGCACGCCAAGTTCTCGCGCATCAACTTCGGCGTGGACAGCGTGACCGACGGCGGCAACAAGGCCGGCGCGATGGTGGAGCTGGACTTCTTCGGCAACTCGCTCGGCAACCAGACCGCGACCAACACCTACGGCGCGACCCTGCGCCACGCCTACATGTACTGGAACAACTGGCTGGCCGGCCAGACCTGGTCCAACTTCATGGACCCGGCGGCGCTGCCGGAAGCGGCCGACTTCATCGGCCCCACCGACGGCGTGATCTTCGTGCGCCAGGCGCAGATCCGCTACACCAGCGGCGGCTTCAGCGTGGCGCTGGAGAATCCGGAGACGACGCTGATCGGCGGCACCAATTCCGATCGCGGCGGGCTGCCGGACCTGACCCTGCGCTACGGCTGGAAGGGCGACTGGGGCAGCTTCGGCGTCGGCGGCATCGTGCGCCAGCTCAAGGTCGACAACGTCGCCACCGGCGTGGACGACAGCAAGGTGGCCGGCGGCCTGACCCTCGGCGGCAAGTGGGTGGCCGGGGACAGCGACAGCCTGTTCTACCAGCTCACCGGCGGCGAGGGCATCGCCCGCTACATCGGCCTGGGCATCACCCAGGACGCGGCGCTCGACGCGGCCGACGGGCGCCTGGACTCCACCGGCGTGCTCGCCGGCTACCTCGGCTGGCGCCACCAGTTCACCCCCAAGCTGCGCACCAACCTGATCTACGCGCGCAGCGACTACGACAACGACACCGCGCTGACCGGCCTGGCCGTCACCAAGACCGTGCAGAGCATCCGCGGCAACCTGTTCTACTCACCGCTGCCCAAGGTCGATGTCGGCGCCGAGCTGATGTACGGCAAGCGCGAGGTCGAGAGCGGCGCCAAGGGCGACATCACCCGCCTGCAGTTCACCACCAAGTACAGCTTCTGAGGTCCGCTTCACCGCCGGGACGGCGCGGCGCCCGGGAGGGACCGCTGCGCCGCGCCGGCCTCCCGGTCACCCCGGTCCACCGGTCATCCGACCCGATCCGCCTTTCAATCGCTCCATCCTTGCTTCGGAGGGGAAGCCCCTTATGTCCAGCACTCCCGTCAACGCCAGCCACAAGGCTGTGCTCAGCCAGGGCCACAAGAAGGTCATCTTCGCGTCGTCCCTGGGAACCGTGTTCGAGTGGTACGACTTCTACCTGTACGGCTCGCTCGCGGCGATCATCGCCAAGCAGTTCTTCAGCGGCGTCAACGAGACCACCGGCTTCATCTTCGCGCTGCTGGCCTTCGCCGCCGGCTTCGCGGTGCGTCCGTTCGGTGCGGCGTTCTTCGGCAGCCTCGGCGACCGCATCGGCCGCAAGTACACCTTCCTGCTGACCATCGTGCTGATGGGCCTGTCGACGTTCATCGTCGGCGTCCTGCCCAACTACGCCAGCATCGGCATCGCCGCCCCGATCATCCTGATCGTGCTGCGCCTGGCGCAGGGCCTGGCGCTGGGCGGCGAGTACGGCGGCGCGGCGACCTACGTCGCCGAGCACGCGCCCGACGGCAAGCGCGGCCTGTACACCAGCTTCATCCAGACCACCGCCACGCTCGGCCTGTTCCTGTCGCTGCTGGTGATCCTGGGCACGCGCATGGGCCTGGGCAACGAGGCATTCGAGGCGTGGGGCTGGCGCATTCCGTTCCTGGTGTCGATCGTGCTGCTCGGCGTGTCGGTGTGGATCCGCATGCAGCTGAGCGAATCGCCGCTGTTCCAGCAGATGAAGTCCGAGGGCAAGGGTTCGAAGAAGCCGTTCCGCGACAGCCTCAAGGACGGCAACTTCCGCCTGATGCTGCTGGTGCTGCTCGGCGCCACCGCGGGCCAGGCCGTGGTCTGGTACGGCGGCCAGTTCTACTCGCTGTTCTTCCTGACCCAGACGCTGAAGGTCGACGGCACCACCGCCAACCTGCTGATCGCCGGTGCGCTGGCGCTGGCCACGCCGTTCTTCGTGGTGTTCGGCTGGCTGTCGGACAAGATCGGCCGCAAGAAGATCATCCTGGCCGGCTGCCTGCTGGCCGCGGTCACCTACTTCCCGATCTTCAAGGGCCTGACCCATTTCGCCAATCCGGCCGTCGAGGAGGCACGTTCCCAGTCGCCGGCGCTGGTGATCGCCGATCCGGCCACCTGTTCGTTCCAGTTCGATCCGATCGGCAAGAAGGTGTTCACCAATTCGTGCGACATTGCCGCCGCGGCGCTGGCCAAGGCCGGCGTGCCGTACGAGATCCAGCCGGCCGCGCCGGGCACGCTGGCCAAGGTCAGCATCGGCGGCAGCGAAGTCAGTTCGTATGAAGGCAAGGGACTGTCCAAGGACGACGCCAAGGCCCACGCCGACGCGTTCGGCAAGGACCTGAAGGCGGCGCTGACCGGCGCCGGCTATCCGGAGAAGGCCGATCCGGCCCGCATCAACAAGCCGATGACCCTGCTGCTGCTGTGGATCCTGGTGATCTACGTGACCATGGTGTACGGCCCGATCGCCGCCTACCTGGTCGAGCTGTTCCCGACCCGGATCCGCTACACCTCGATGTCGCTGCCGTACCACATCGGCAACGGCTGGTTCGGCGGTTTCCTGCCGACCATCTCGTTCGCGCTGGTCGCGGCCACCGGCAACATGTACTACGGCCTGTGGTACCCGATCGGCATCGCCCTGATGACGGTGGTGATCGGCACGCTGTTCCTGCGCGAGACCAAGGACGACGACATCTCCAGGTAACGTCCCCGCGTACCCGGCCGGATCCGTTCCGGCCCTCCCGACGCCGGCCCCGCAGGGCCGGCGTTTTTTTATGGTGCGGCCTTATAGTGGTCCGATGTCCGATACCCACGATGCCCCGGCCGCCCTCGCCGACACGCTGGCGCAGCTGCGCCACGCCTGGCAGCAGCGGCGTCCCGACCTGGCCCAGCGCCGCCGCGACCTGCAGCGCCTGCGCGAGGCGTTGAAGGCGCGCCTGGCGCCGATGGCGCAGGCGATCGCCGACGACTTCGGGCATCGCTCGCGGCACGAGTCGCTGCTCGCCGACGGCATGACCGTGCTCGCCGAGATCGACCACCTGCTGCGCCACCTGCGCG
>DNXT01000397.1 GCA_003505795.1 Lysobacteraceae bacterium
GGCGCTGCGCGCCGCCTTTTCCCGAAGGGGGAAGCAGGGGGCCACAAGGGTCTTTGGTCATGGTCGAAAAGCCTCCGGCCGTGTCAACCTGCGCCACTTCCTGTCGTTAAACTCCGGGCAACCCTGATCAGGATCTCCCGATGCTTTCTCGACGACACCGCGTGCGTCTGGCGGTCGTGCTGCTGCTGGCCTGCGGCCTGGCGGCATGCGATCGCCAGGCACACGCGCCTGCCGCCTCCGCGCCGATCCCCGTGACCCTGCAGACGGTCCAGGCGCAGTCCTGGAATTCCACCGTGCAGTCGATCGCCACCGTGCGTGCGCGCGAATCGGTGGCGCTGACCGCGGCGGTCAGCGACGTGGTGGAGAAGGTCTATTTCGAGAGCGGCGACGAGGTCAGGGCCGGGCAACTGCTGGTCACGCTGCGCGGCAACTCGCAGCAGGCCGCGCTGGCGGCGGCCCAGGCCACCTTCGACGAGGCCGACCAGCTGTTCAAGCGCCAGCAGGAGCTGATCGGCGCGCAGCTGGTGGCCAAGTCCACCGTCGATACCCAGCGCGCCCTGCGCGACGCCGCGCTGGCGCGGGTGCAGCAGATGCGCGCGGACATCGGCGACCGCGAGGTCCGCGCGCCGTTCGCCGGGGTGCTCGGCATCCGCCAGGTCAGCCCCGGTTCGCTGGTCACCTCCAGCACCGTGATCGCCACGCTCGACGACGTCGGCCGCATGCACGTGGACTTCCAGGTGCCCGAGTCCCAGCTGGGCCTGGTGCGGATCGGCAACGAGGTCAGCGGCAGCGCCGCGGCCTATCCCGGCGAGCGCTTCGCCGGCAAGGTGGCGGCGATCGACTCGCGCATCGACGAGGCCACCCGCGCGATCACCGTGCGCGCCGATTTCGACAACGCCGACCGGCGCCTGCGCCCAGGCATGCTGCTGGACGTGCGCCTGTACCAGCCGGCCCGGCAGGCGCTGGTGATCCCTGAGATCGCGGTGGTGCAGGTCGGGCGCGAGTCTTACGTGTACCGGGTCAAGCCCGACGGCAGCGTGGAACGCGCCGACGTGCGCACCGGCGAGCGGCGCGACGGCAAGGTCGAGATCCTCGCCGGGCTGAGCGCCGGCGAGCGGGTCGTGGTCGACGGCACCGGCAAGCTGCGTCCGGGCCTGAAGGTGCAGGACAGCACGGTGGCGGCCGCGCCGAAGGCGGCCGGATGAAGCTGTCCGACCTCTCCATCACCCGCCCGGTGCTGGCGGTGGTGATGAGCCTGCTGCTGATCGTGCTCGGGGTGATGTCCTTCACCCGGCTGACCCTGCGCGAGCTGCCGGCGATCGATCCGCCGATCGTGTCGGTGGACGTGGAGTACACCGGTGCCTCCGCGGCGGTGGTGGAGAGCCGCATCACCCAGGTGCTGGAAGACGCGCTGGCCGGCATCGAGGGCATCGAGACGATCGAGGCGCGCAGCCGCAACGGCAGCTCGGACATCAGCATCGAGTTCGTGCCCACGCGCGATGTGGAGGCGGCGGCCAACGACGTGCGCGACGCGGTCAGCCGCGTCTCCGACCGCATGCCCGACCAGGCGCGCCCGCCGGAGATCTCCAAGGTGGAGGCCGACGCCGATCCGATCCTGTGGCTCAACATGAGCTCCAGCACGATGGACACGCTGCAGCTGTCCGACTACGCCGAGCGCTACGTGGTCGACCGTTTCTCCAGCCTGGACGGCGTCGCCCAGGTGCGCATCGGCGGCCGCCAGCGCTATGCGATGCGGGTCTGGCTCGACCGCGACCAGCTGGCCGCGCGCGCCATGACCGTGGCGGACGTGGAAGCGGCGCTGCAGAAGGAGAACGTCGAGCTGCCGGCCGGCAGCATCGAATCGGAGCAGCGCGACTTCACCCTGCGGGTGGAGCGCAGCTACCTCAAGCCGGAGGACTTCGCGCGCCTGCCGCTGGGCAAGGGGCGCGACGGCTACGTGGTGCGGCTGGGCGACGTGGCCAGGGTCGAGCTCACCTCGGCCGAGCGGCGCGCCTATTTCCAGAGCAACGGCGTGCCCAACGTCGGCCTGGGCATCGTGCGCAATTCCACCGCCAATGCGCTGGACGTGGCGCGCGAGGCGCGCGCCGAGGCCGTGGAGATCCAGAAGACGCTGCCGCAGGGCACCAACATCTTCGTCGCCTTCGACACCACCACCTTCATCGACGCCTCGGTCGAGCGCGTCTACCACACGCTGGTGGAGGCGATGGTGCTGGTGCTGGTGGTGATCTGGATCTTCCTCGGCAGCGCGCGCGCGGCGCTGATCCCGGCGGTCACCGTGCCGGTCTGCCTGATCGCCGCGTTCATCGCGCTGTACGCGTTCGACTTCTCGATCAACCTGCTGACCCTGCTGGCGCTGATCCTGTGCATCGGCCTGGTGGTGGACGACGCGATCGTGGTGGTGGAGAACGTGCAGCGCCGCATCGACCTCGGCGAGCCGCCGCTGGTCGCGGCCCGGCGCGGTACCGCGCAGGTGGCGTTCGCGGTGATCGCCACCACTGCGGTGCTGGTGGCGGTGTTCCTGCCGGTGGGCTTCCTCGAAGGCAACACCGGGCGCCTGTTCCGCGAACTGGCGGTGGCCTTGGCCGCGGCGGTGGCGATCTCCGCGTTCGTGGCGCTGACGCTGACGCCGATGATGTCGTCCAAGCTGCTCAAGGCGCACGGCGCGCGCAGGCCGAACCGGTTCCACCACTGGTTCAACGACAAGATGGAGCGGGTCAGCGCCGCCTACGGGCGCTCGCTGGAACGCCTGGTCGGGCGCAGCTGGCTGTTCGGGCTGCTGATGCTCGGCGCGCTCGGCGCCAGCGCCTGGCTGATGTCGCGGATCCCGTCCGAGCTGGCGCCGGCCGAGGACCGCGGCAACTTCCAGATCATGATCGACGGCCCGGAGGGCGCGGGCTTCGACTACACGGTCGGGCAGATGCACCAGGTCGAGAAGCTGCTGGCGCCCTACGTGGGGCCCGACAAGCCGATCGCCCGCGCCAATCCGCGCGTGCCGGGCGGTTTCGGCAGCAGCGAGGAGATGCACACCGGCCGCGTCAGCGTGTTCCTGCAGGACTGGGACAGGCGCGAACGCCCCACCGTGGAAGTCGCCGACGAGCTGCAGCAGAAGCTGTCCACGCTCAGCGGGGTGCGTGCGCGTACCCAGGTCGGCGGCGGCCTGGTGCGCAGCCGCGGCCAGCCGTTCCAGATGGTGCTGGGCGGCCCCGAGTACGGCGAGATCGCGCAGTGGCGCGACCGCCTCCTGCAGCGCATCGAGCAGAACCCGGGACTGGTCGGCGCCGATTCGGACTACAAGGAGACCCGGCCGCAGATGCGGGTCAACATCGACCGCCTGCGCGCGGCCGACCTGGGCGTGTCGGTGACCGAGATCGGCGGCGCGCTGGAGAGCATGATGGGGTCGCGCCGCGTCACCACCTTCGTCGACAACGGCGAGGAATACGACGTGATGATCCAGGCCGGGCGCGAAGGCCGCATGTCGCCGGAGGACCTGGCCGCGATCCGGGTGCGCTCGGCCAGCGGCGAGCTGATCCCGCTGTCGAACCTGGTGACGCTGTCCGAGGTCGCCGAGCCCGGCACGCTCAACCGCTTCAACCGGCTGCGTTCGATCACCATCAGCGCCGGCCTGGCGCCCGGCTACACCCTGGGCGAGGCGATCGCCTGGGCGCAGCGGGCCGCGGCCGAGGAGCTGCCCGACTACGCCCAGATCGACTGGAAGGGCGAGTCGCGCGAGTACCAGCAGTCCGGCAGCGCGGTGCTGCTGACCTTCGCGATGGCGCTGCTGGTCGTGTACCTGGTGCTGGCGGCCCAGTTCGAGAGCTTCGCGCATCCGCTGGTGATCATGCTGACGGTGCCGCTGGCGGTGCTGGGCGCGCTGGTCGGGCTGTGGGTCACCGGCGGCACGCTCAACCTGTTCAGCCAGATCGGCATCGTGATGCTGGTGGGCCTGGCGGCGAAGAACGGCATCCTGATCGTGGAATTCGCCAACCAGCTGCGCGACGAGGGACGCAGCGTGCACCAGGCGATCGTCGAGTCGGCCTCGGTGCGCCTGCGCCCGATCCTGATGACCTCGATCGCCACCGTGGTCGGCGCGGTGCCGCTGGTCGTCGCCGGCGGTCCCGGCTCGGCCAGCCGCGCCACGATCGGCGTGGTGGTGATCTTCGGCGTGTCGCTGTCCACGATGCTGTCGCTGTACGTGGTGCCGGCGTTCTATTCGCTGATCGCCCCGTTCACCAAGTCGCCGGAGACCGTGGCGCGCGAACTGGAGAAGCTCGAGGCCGGGACCCCGTCGGTGGGCGGGCACGCCTGATCCGCGGACGTGGCGGCAGCCCCTGGGCCGGCCGTCGCCTGCGGCGCCGCAACGC
>DNXT01000481.1:0-648 GCA_003505795.1 Lysobacteraceae bacterium
GCGTGCGCATCCACGAGCACTCGCCGGTGCTGCGGCTCGAACGCGGCCCGCGCCCGCGCCTGCATACCGCCGCCGGCAGCGTCGAGGCGGACTTCGCGGTGATCGCCGGCAACGCCTGGCTGCACGGCATCGCGCCGGAGCTGGAGTCGCGGATCATGCCGGTGGGCACCTACGTCGGCGCCACCCCGGTGCTGGGGCAGGCGCGGGCGCGGGCGCTGATCCGCAACGACATGGCCGTGGCCGACACCAACTGGGCGCTGGACTACTACCGGCTGAGCGCCGACCACCGCCTGCTGTTCGGCGGGCGCGCCAGCTATTCCTCGCTGCCGCCGCCCGGCCTGAGGCGGGCGATGACCCGGCGCATGCACCGGGTGTTTCCGCAGCTGCGCGACGTCGGGCTCGACTACGTCTGGGGCGGCTATGTGGACATCTCGCGCAACCGCGCCCCGCACTGGGGCCGGCTGGCGCCGAACATCTACTTCGCCCAGGGCTTTTCCGGGCACGGCGTCGCCGCGACCGGCCTGGCCGGCAGCGTGATCGCCGAGGCGATCGCCGGCCAGGCCGCGCGCCTGGACCTGTTCGCGCGGATCCCGCACCGGCCGTTCCCCGGCGGGCGGCTGCTGCGCACGCCGCTGCTGGTGGCGGCGA
>DNXT01000481.1:860-3955 GCA_003505795.1 Lysobacteraceae bacterium
GCCGCTGCTGGTGGCGGCGATGTCCTGGTACCGGCTGCGCGACGCGCTGGGCTGAATGCGCGCGCCGTCGCATTGCCCTCAAGATCTTGCGGGATTTGCCGCTACCGGTCGCGACAGTCCCAGCAGATGCCTCGCAGACCGATGTCCCGACCGCTTCCCGGCGCGCGCACTCCCGAAGGTGATCCCCTGCCGCAGCGCATCCTGCTGGTGGAGAACTCGCGCACCTTCACGAGCATGCTGCGCGAGGCGATCGAGGTGCGGGTGGAAATGCCGGTCACGGTGGTGTCCACCCTGGCCGAGGCCGCCCGCGTGCTCGAGGAGGAGGACGGCTGGTTCCTGGTCCTGACCGGGCTGGTGCTGGTCGACGGCGACCGCGACAAGGTGGTGGACTTCTTCGTCTCGCGCGGCCTGCCCACGGTGGTGGTCAGCGGCGTCTACGACGAGGACCTGCGCAAGCGCGTGCTGCAGCAGCAGATCATCGACTACGTGCTGAAGAACGCGCCAGGCAGCATCGACTACCTGGCCTGGCTGGTGCAGCGGCTGGAGCGCAACCGCCGCATCTCGGCGCTGGTGGTGGACGACTCGCTGTCGGCGCGCACCTACGCCGCCAGCCTGCTGTCGATGTACGGCTACAACGTGATCGCCGCCGCCGACGGCGCCGCCGGCCTGCAGGCGATCGAGCAGAACCCGAGCATCCGCCTGGCGATCGTCGACCAGGAGATGCCCGGCATGGAAGGCGTCGAGTTCACCCGCCGGCTGCGCTCGCTGCGCTCGCGCGACAAGGTCGCGGTGATCGGCATCTCCGGCACCACCGACGCCTCGCTGATCCCGCGCTTCCTCAAGAACGGCGCCAACGACTTCCTGCGCAAGCCCTTCTCGCGCGAGGAATTCTTCTGCCGGGTCTCGCAGAACGTGGACCAGCTGGAACTGATCGGCACCCTGCAGGACCTCGCCACCCGCGACTTCCTCACCGGCCTGCCCAACCGCCGCCACTTCCTGGAGCAGAGCCAGCGGGTGCTGCCGCGGCTGCTCGAACAGGAGCAGCAGGTGACCGCGGCGATGCTCGACATCGACCATTTCAAGCACATCAACGACACCTGGGGCCACGAGGCCGGCGACGACGCGCTACGCGCGGTCGCCGCCTCGGTGTCCGGGCACGCGCGCCCGCAGGACCTGGTCGCGCGCTTCGGCGGCGAGGAGTTCTGCCTGCTGGTGCCGGGCCTGGACGCCACCAACGCCGCCGACTACTTCGAGACCCTGCGCGAGCGCATCGGCTCGCTGCGGGTGCCGGTCGGCGACGGCACCCTGAGCATGACCGTCAGCATCGGCCTGTGCACCGCCACCTCGGCGCAGGATTCGCTGCACCAGATGCTGGCCGAGGCCGACCGCCACCTGTACCTGGCCAAGGCCGGCGGCCGCAACCGGGTCAGCTTCGCCGCGTGAGCGCCGCTGCGACCGCTTGTCGCAGCCTGCCCGCGGCTTGATCCAGATCAACGCCGGCGCGTGAACGGCTTCATACAGTCCCCGCCATCGAAAAGAGCGGAGGCAACACCATGGCGCTGCTGGTCTGGCAGGACGACCTGAACACCGGCATCGAGGTGATCGATCACCAGCACATGCGCATCGTGGAGATGATCAACCACCTGCAGATCGCGCAGAAGAGCATGGAGAAGGTCGCGGTCGCCGAGGTGATCGACGAGCTGATCGACTACACCATGTCGCACTTCGCCTTCGAGGAGGAGCTGATGGAGGAAGCCGGCTACCCCTTCAGCCACGCGCACAAGCGCGTGCACGAGATCTTCGGCAAGCGCGTCAACGAGTACCGGATGCGCTTCCAGGCCGGCGAGGACGTGACCGACGAACTGCGCAACATGCTGGCGCGCTGGCTGTTCAACCACATCCGCGGCGACGACAAGGCCTATGCCGAGTCGGTGCGCAGGCACCTGGACCAGTTCTCGCGCGAGCACGAACAGGGCGGCTGGCTCAGCCGCACGCTCAAGCGCCTGTTCCACTGAGCCGTCGCCGCGGGGCGACGGCCCGGCCTCAGCCGGTGGTCACGCTGCGGTGGCGGCGTACCAGCAGCAGCGCCACGATGGTGACCGCCGCGGCGATGCTCAGGTAGTAGCCCACCGACTGCAGGCCGTAGCTGGCGGCCAGCCAGGTCGCCAGCGGCGCCGCCGGCGCCGCGCCCAGCACGCTGGCCAGGTTGAACGACATCGACGAGCCGGTATAGCGCACCTCCACCGGATAGATCTCCGCCAGCAGGGTGCCGACCGGACCGTAGGTGCAGCCCATCGCCAGCAGGCCGATCGACAGGAACGCCAGCACCATCAGCGGATGGCCGGACTGGAACAGCGTCGAGAACAGCAGGCCGAACACCAGGATGCACGCGCTGGCGATCAGCATCGCGCGGCGCGCGCTGGTACGCCCGCCGTACAGCGCCGAGACCGGGATGCCCAGCGCGAAGAACAGCATGCCGACCATCTGCAGCAGCAGGAACTGCTGGCGGCTGTAGCCCAGCGCGGTGGTGCCGTAGCCCAGCGCGAACACCGTCATCAGGTAGAACAGCACGAACGTCGCCACCGCGCCGAAGGTGCCCAGCAGCAGCGGACCGAGATGCTTTCCGACCACCGCGCCGAACGGCACCCGCAGGCGCTCGTTGCGCTCGACCGCGCGCTGGAAGTCCGGCGTCTCGGCGATGCTAAGGCGCACCCACAGGCCGACGAGCACCAGCAGCGAGCTGGCCAGGAACGGCACCCGCCAGCCCCACGCCATGAACTGCTCCTGCGACAGCAGCGCGCCCATCGCCAGGAACGTCGACGCCGACAGCAGGAAGCCCAGCGGCGCGCCCAGCTGCGGGAACATGCCGTACCAGGCGCGCTTGCCCGGCGGGGCGTTCTCGGTCGCCAACAGCACCGCCCCGCCCCACTCGCCGCCCAGGCCGATGCCCTGGCCGAACCGGCACAGGGTCAGCAGCGCCGGCGCGGCCAGGCCGACGCTGGCGTAGGTCGGCAGCAGGCCGATCGTGACGGTGGAGATGCCCATGGTCAGCAGCGCCGCCACCAGCGTCGCCTTGCGGCCGATGCGGTCGCCGA
>DNXT01000481.1:4231-4426 GCA_003505795.1 Lysobacteraceae bacterium
TGCGGCCGATGCGGTCGCCGAAATGGCCGAACAGCGCCGAGCCTACCGGGCGGGCCACGAACGCCACCGCGAACGTCGCCAGCGAGGCGAGCTGCTGCGCGGTCGGGCTGGCCGGCGGGAAGAACAGGTGCGGGAACACCAGCACCGCCGCGGTCGCGTAGATGTAGAAATCGAAGAACTCGATGGTGGTGCCGA
>DNXT01000481.1:4655-4825 GCA_003505795.1 Lysobacteraceae bacterium
AGAACTCGATGGTGGTGCCGACCAGGCTCGCCAGCAGCACGCGGCTGGCGGAATTGGTCGGCAGCGAGGATACGGCGGCAACACTCATGGCAACGGATCGGTGGGAGAGCCGGGCGATTCTGTCAGATTGGCCACGGCGCCGCGCACATGGTTGCCGCGGCAACCATGTG
>DNXT01000482.1 GCA_003505795.1 Lysobacteraceae bacterium
CCCGCGGGGCGCGGTGCTTGCAGCCGTTCGGCCCAGCGGCTCCATCGCATGGAACGTCTTCGCGGAGGTGCCGGCCGGCGATGGCGATCCGCCGGTACGGCCCGCCACGGCCGCGCGTCGCCTTCGCCGAGGCGGCCTGGCGTGCGGCTTCAGCGATGCTGAGCGCGTGCGCGCAATCCCGCCCGCCAGCACAGGCCGCCCAGCAGCAGGCAGCCGGCCAGCAATGCGAGGCCCTGGCGATAACCGCCGACCACGCGCGGATCGGCGGCGAACAACGGCTGCAATTGCGGGGTGAACCACATGCAGGCCATGCAGATCACCATCGCCAGGGTGGAGACGCCGCCCCAGAACAGCGGCAGGCCGAAGGCGTGGCGCCAGCCGATCCGGCGCAGCCACTTCCCGAGCAGCGTGGCCAGCAGCGCCGGGACCGCGAAAACGCCGAGCAGCACCGCCTTGTAAGGGCCGATGTCGGCGAACGCCATCAGGCAGGCCGTATAGACGAGGATGCCGGCCACCACCAGCGCCAGCACGCCGAGCGCCTCACGCATCGGCAGCGGCCGGCAACGCCGGAGCGGGCTGGAACCAGCGGTTGGCGCTGCCGGTGAACAGGAAGAACGCGAACACCGCGAAGAACAGCGCGCCCGGGATCAGCATCAGCTTCATCGGCGAGGTGAACAACTGCACGACCAGCATGGAGGCCTGCCAGACCACGTACAGCCAGCGGCCCCAGTTGCGGCCCTTGAGCGCGGCCACGCCGACGACGATCTGGATGGCGATGCCGCCGATGCCCATCGCCAACTGCAGCGGAACCGGCAGCGCGTTGAGCTCCATGATCTGCCGTGCGTTGGGCATCAGCGCCGACAGCGCGAGCATCGGAAGGGAAATCACCGCCAGCGCGATCAGCAGGCTGGCGACCACGGTGACCGAGGTGGGACGTTGCGGCATGACGGATGTCCTTTTGTCGTGATTCGGCGGCGGCTCGCTGCGCGCCCGGCGGTCCATTCTAGAATGGCGGCAGGGTGGATGCCTGTCGGGGAATTGCGCAGCGCCGCCTCGCGGCGCGCCATCGGCAACGGGCAGGCCCGGCGGCGCCCGGGCGGATGGGGCAGGGAGGCGGCAGGGTTGCCATGGAAGGGAAGGCCTGCTTCTGCTCCGGATGCGATCAGGCCCTGGGATGCTCGTTTCATCCGGGGAGTTCCCGCGTGCCCGACGGAGTCAGCGCGACCCGTCGACCCCATGGCTGTCGGCAAACCGTGCCGGACGTCGTTGGATCGGGCATGCTTCATGCCTTAATCTGCGGCGCTCGATTGGGCGCCATCCCAGTGCCGACGCCCGTCACCCGGGGAAGGCCCAAGGCGATATCGTCCCCAACGCAGGCCGTCGTGTCGGTCGAGTAGCCCGACGGCAGCAGGGGCGCCTGGAAATCGACCCAATCCAACGTTCGGGGCAGGCCATGTTCGAGAAGCAGCGGTCCGGCGAGCCGGCGGTGTCCGCACCGAGGCGCCATTTTCGGCCCAGGCGCATCGCGATGGGCGCGGTGGCGATCGTCTTTCTCGCGGCCGTGTTCGTCGCGCTCGGGGGCTGGAGCTTTGTCGGCAGCATGCGCGGCCCCTCCGAGCCGTTCTCGCTGCGCCAGGCACCACCGGCGCCCGATTATGCGCGGCCCCAGGCATGGCTCGCCTACCCTGGCCGCAATGGACTCGAGCGGTCCGCGCCTGCCGGCCTGGCGGTGGTCGACGAGAAGACCGCGCCGGTGGACGTCTTCTTCATCGAGCCGACCACCTATCACGGAAGCGACGTCTGGAACGCGCCCTTCGACTTCAGCGACGAGGAGGCGTCGTACGACGCGCCCGTGCTGATCGGCCAGGCGAGCGTCTTCGCCGGGTGCTGCCGCATTTACGCGCCGCGTTACCGTCAGGTCACCGTGGGGGCGCTGGACAAGAGCCCGGAGGCGCTTGCGCTCGCCTATGGGGACGTGGCGGCGGCGTTCCGCCACTATCTCGCGCACGAAAACCGGGGCAGGCCGTTCATCATCGCCTCGCACAGCCAGGGCACCATCCATGCCGTCCGGTTGCTGCAGGAGGCGGTTCTGGGCACGCCGCTGCAACCGAAGCTGGTCGCCGCCTATCTCATCGGCCAGTACGTGCCCGCGAACTTTGACGAGCTGGGGTTGCCGACCTGCGCAATGCCGCGCCAGACCGGTTGCGTGCTGTCCTACAACACCTCCCAGCGAGGCCGCTCGGGCGCGCGCATGCTCGTGGACAACAAGACGTATTGGTGGCGTGGCGCGCCGAAGGACAACGACCAGGCGCCGGCGCTCTGCGTAAACCCTCTGACCTGGAACTCGCGGGACGCTGCTCCGAAGGAGGCCAATCCCGGCAGCCTTCCCTTTCCCAAGGCGCCGTTCGGCACGCGCCCGCGGCCGTTGACGCTGGTGCCGGCGCTGACCGGGGCGGTCTGTCGGAACGACTTGCTGGAAGTCGACATCTCCTGGTCCTCGCCCTCCGGCTTCCACGACAAGCTGTCGCTTCTGTTCGGCAGCTACCATCTGAATGACTATGGCATCTTCTACGCGGCGCTTCGGAGCAATGCTCAGGCGCGTGTCGACGCCTGGCTGGAGCGGCAGGCCAGTCAGGCCGCTGCAGAGAACGCGTCCGCTTCAGCTCCGTAGGTCGCTGCCCCGGGCCGTGCGCTTCCATATCCCCATGGCAGGCCGGCGCCACGGGGATGATCCGGGCATGCTCTCCTGAACATGTGCGTACGCGCGGCCGATGGCGTTACGCAATCCCTGTTCTGTGGCTGCCGCATAGCCACGGTGGCCGCGGCTTGCCGATTCGATCGCCGGGCTTCGCCGGCGTGGCGCACGCCGGTGTTCGGCACCGGCCGGCTGCTGGCATTGCCGATCCGGCGATGCCATCGAGGGAAGCATGGTGCTCACGGCCGATGGAGTCGAGGCCGTGTTCATGCGCCACCTAGGCGGGGGGGCGTTGTTTTGCGAGAGGCGTCGATGGAGCCAGTCCTTCGACCTGGTTGCGCAGCTCGTTGATCGTGTCGATGAAGGCCCGCAGGCTCGCCGGGACATGGCGGCTGCCGGGGAAATACAGCGACAATCCCGGTATGCGAGGACACCAGTCTTCCAGCACGCTCGCCAGACGCCCCTCGTCCAGCGCAGCGCGGGCATAGGGTTCGGGCACATAGGCAATGCCAAGGCCACCGATGGCGGCTTCCACCATCAACGGATTGCTGTCGAGCGTCAGCGTGCCGGGTGCGTCGATCTCCACGACCTGTCCCCGCTTGCTGAACTCCCAGCGGTAGCGCTTGCCGCTGGGCAGGCGCTGGCGGATGCAGCGGTGCCGGGAAAGCGCATCGGGAACCCTGGGTGCGGGATGCGCCGCCAGGTAGCGGGGCGAGGCCACCGCCAGAAAACGGATGTCCGGCCCAAGAGGCACGGCGACCATGTCCTTGGGCACCGCTTCGCCCAAACGGATGCCGGCGTCGAAGCCCTGCTCGACGATGTCCACCAGGCGTCCCTCGGCCACCAGATCCAACTCGACACCGGGATAGCGCGCCAGGAACTCGGGTACCACCGTCCGCAACAGCAATCTGATCGAGGCATCGTTGCCGTTGATGCGCAGTTGGCCCTGCAGATGCCCTTGCTCGCCGGTGACCTCCTCGAGCGCCGCATCGAGATCGTGCATCAGCGGATCGAGGCGGCCCAGCAGGCGCTTTCCCGCTTCGGTCAGGGACACGCTGCGCGTCGTCCGGTGAAACAGGCGGACGCCCAGGCTGTCCTCGAGGCCGCGAATGGCGTGGCTCAGCGAGGGGCGGGCGATCCCCAGCAAGTCGGCCGCGCGGCGAAAGCTGCGATGCTCGGCGACCGCCATGAAGGCTCTGAGGTCAGACAGCGTCGGCTTGCTCATTGGTAGGTTTTTCGAACCAGCCCATGCCGTTAATTGGCTCTTATCATAACAATGCTCCGGCCATAGCATCCTGCCGTCCACTTCATCTTTCCCCGTCTGGATGCATGCCATGAGCAAGACCTGGTTCATCACTGGAACATCGGCCGGCCTCGGCCGCCTTCTCACCGAACGTCTGCTCGCCCGTGGCGATCGGGTGGCTGCCACCGTGCGCCGTCTCGATGCGCTCGACGATCTCGTGGCGACCTACGGCGACAGGCTCTGGGTCGGCAAGCTCGACATGACCGACACCGCCGCGGTGCACGCCGTGACCGAGCGTGCCTTCGCCGATCTCGGCCGCATCGACGTGATCGTGTCCAACGCCGGTTATGGCGTCCTCGGCCCGGCCGAAGCCGTGCCCGACGAGCAGATCCGCCACATCGTCGATACCAACCTCGTCGGCTCCATCTCGCTCATCCGCGCCGCGACCGCGCACTTGCGCAGGCAGGGCGGCGGGCGCGTGCTGCAAGTCTCATCGGAAGGCGGCCAGATCGCCTATCCCGGGTTCAGTCTCTACCACGCCACCAAGTGGGGTATCGAGGGCTTCGTCGAGGCGGTGGCCAAGGAACTCGCGCCGTTCGGCATCATCTTCACCCTCGTGGAGCCGGGGCCGACCGCCACCCGGTTCAAGGACGGCATAGTCCGGCCCGCCGCGCCGGCGGCCTACGACGGCACGCCCGCCGACGAGGTGAGGCGCAGCATCGATTCGGGCGCGTTCGTCGTCACCGGCGATGCCGGCAAGGTGGTGGATCGGATGATCGAGATGATCGACGAGGGCGCGGCGCCGCTGCGGCTGACGCTCGGTGCGTCCGCCTTCGACGGTATCCATGCGGCGCTCCGGCAGCGGCTCGCCGCGCTCGAAGCGCAGAAGGACATCGCGTATTCGGTGGAACTGGATCGATGAACGAGGCCAAGGCCGCCCCCCTTGGCCTTGTCGCGCCGGAAGCGCGCGGAATCGTGGCAACGTTCCCGCGTTTGGTGCCCGACCCGCGGGCTCCCGCTGCGTTTGGCGCGTTGCGCTCCCGCCTTCGGCGGCACGACAGGTCGTCGGCGCGCCTCATGATGCGCGGAGCCGATTGATTCCGCCGCTTGCACCTGTTTCGCAACGGCCGGCCTGGACCTGCTCTCGTCACACTCCTCTGCGGCCCAACCTACAAGGCGGCGTGGTCCGAAGGCGGCCGGAGCCCAGCCACAGTCCTTGCCTTCCTGCTTCAACCTGCCCATGGGGACTCGACATGGGGCGCTTTCCGCGCGCGCGGAAAGCGCAGCGCTGGCGGACAATGGTGCCGAAAATGGAATGCTGCGTGATGATCACCGGCCTTTGCAGGCACCGGTGCACCGGTCAGGCTGCCGCACTCGCCGCGCCGGGCCGGATCCGGCCCGCGTCTCCCGATTCCCGGCCGCTGCCCTCGGCCGCGTCGCAAAATGACGCGATGTGTCCATGCGTGATGCGACCGTGCAGTTCGTTGCCGGCGCCGTTGCATCGCCGCGGGGACCGGCTATCCTGCGGGCGCTTCCGGTACCGATGGGGATTGGGCCGGGGGCACGATAGGGGACGGCACATGACGGAGTTGCACGCGTCATCGGGCAGCCTCCACCCGGTCGGGAGCGTCGGCTCCGTCGGCCGGACGTGGATACGGCCACATGGGGGTGGCAGGACGGCGCCGGATGGAGCGTTGTGTTCCGGGTGCGGGGGTCGTACGGGACCGCTGCACCGGTGTGTCGATACCAAGGCCCAAAGGGGCGGCAGCGCTGGAAGCCATGCCGAAGTGGAAGTCGAACCAAGGCCATGGAACCGCAGCGCTGTCGCCCTCGCGGGTGACGCCCGAGGCAGCGCGCGTCGAGCGATCCGCCGCGTGTCCTGCCGCGACCGGTCGCTTCATGCGAAAGCCGATCCCCCGGATCGCGACCCGATCCCGTTCTCCCGGGCAGCAGCCTTCCGGTACGGCAGGCCGGCCTGCATCCGCGTGCTGCGGCGCCGGCGCACGATACGCTGCCTGCTCCGCTTGTCCGATCCGCACGCGACGGGATTCGGCATTCCATCAGGCATCTGCCAGTGCGCGGCCAGGACCGCTAGCATGGCGGTTCCCTTCGCCGAGCCAGCCCGGAACCATCCATGAACCTGCACACCTGGTGGTTGTTCTTCGCGACGGTGTTCGTGCTGTCCGGCACGCCCGGGCCGAACATGCTGCATGTGATGACGCGCAGCGTGAGCTTCGGCGTGCGCCGCAGCGTGGCGGCGATGGCCGGTTGCCTGCTGGCGGTGCTGCTGGTGCTGGTGGCCTCGGCCGCCGGCCTCGGCGCGCTGCTGGCCGCTTCGCCGCGCCTGTTCGAGGTGCTGCGCTACCTCGGCGTGGCGTACCTGATCTGGCTCGGGATCAAGGCCTGGCGCAGCGACGGGGCGCCGCTGGACGTGGGACAGGCGTCGATCGCGCCGGCGATGTCGAACCTGCAGCTGTTCCGCGGCGGCCTGCTGATCGGCCTGAGCAATCCGAAGCTGCTGCTGTTCGCGACCGCGTTCCTGCCGCAGTTCGTCGACCGTGGCGGCTCGCAGTGGCTGCAGTTCGCGCTGCTGGTGCTGACCTTCGGGCTGTGCGAGCTGTTCTGGTACGCGGCGTATGCGCTGGGCGGCAACCAGTTGCGCCGCTGCCTGTCGCGCCCGGCGCTGCGGCGCCTGTTCGACCGCGTCACCGGCACGATCTTCATCGGCTTCGGCGCCATGCTGCTGCGGTTCCGTCCGCAGTAGGCAGTAGGTGGGGCCGGCGCCCGCCGCTGCGGCATCCGGGAGCGTTGGGAAACAGCGTTCCGCCCGCGGCCGCGACGCGCCGATCGCCTTGAAAACAGCGGCAACCGCGCGCTGCCCGTGTCCGGGCGCGGGCGGCAGGGTGCATCGGCGGCCTGCCGCCACGATAATAAGACGTCGTTTCTCCCCCCACAGGACGACTCCATGGCCGGCCCCCACGCCGTCTCTCCCGTCGCGTCCGCACCGCCGGTATCGCGGCGCGGCTACGTGCTGATCCTGTTCGCGCTGTCGATGGGCGGTTTCGCCATCGGCACCAGCGAATTCGTTTCGATGGGCCTGATGCCCAACCTGGTGCGCGGGCTGGCCGTCAGCGAACAGCAGGTCGGCCACCTGATCAGCGCCTATGCGCTGGGCGTGGTGGTCGGTGCGCCGGTGCTGGCGATCGCCGGCGCGCGGCTGCGGCGCCGGCCGCTGCTGCTGGCGCTGATGGGCTTCTATGCGCTCGGCAACCTGACCAGCGCGCTGGCGCCGGGCTATCACTCGATGCTGCTGTCGCGCTTCGTCGCCGGCCTGCCGCATGGCGCCTACTTCGGCGTGGCGGCGCTGGTGGCCGCCTCGATCAGCCGGCCGGAGCAGCGCGGCACCGCGGTCGGGCGGGTGATGCTCGGCCTGACCCTGGCGATGCTGCTGGGCAATCCGCTGGCGACCTGGCTGGGCCAGTCGCTGAGCTGGCGCTACGCGTTCGCGTTCGTGGCGCTGGCGGCGCTGCTGACGGTGGCGCTGGTGGCCTGGTTCCTGCCGCCCGATCCGCACGAGCGGCCGCAGCAGCCGCTGCGCGAACTGCGCGCGTTCAACCGCGCGCCGGTATGGCTGGCGCTGGCGCTGGGATCGATCGGCTTCGCCGGCATGTTCGCCGTCTTCAGCTACCTGGCGCCGACGCTGACCCACGTCACCGGCGTGTCCGAGGCGTGGATTCCGTTCGGCCTGGCGGCGTTCGGGCTGGGCGGGGTGATCGGCGGCCAGCTGGGCGGCTGGCTGTTCGATCGTTTCAGGTTCCGCGCGGTGGCGATGACGCTGGTGTGGTCGATCGGCGTGCTGCTGCTGTTCCCGCTCGCCGCGCTGTCGGTGTGGACGGTGCTGCCGGGGGTGCTGCTGGTCGGCACGATGGTGGCGATGGCGCCGGCGCTGCAGACCCACCTGATGGACGTGGCCGGCGAGGCGCAGACCCTGGCCGCGGCGTCGAACCATTCGGCGTTCAACATCGCCAACGCGCTGGGCCCGTGGCTGGGCGGGATGGCGATCGGCGCCGGCTTCGGCTGGACGTCGAG
>DNXT01000483.1 GCA_003505795.1 Lysobacteraceae bacterium
CTTCTTGGCGGCGGTCTTCTTGGTCGCCGCCTTCTTGGCGGTGGCCTTCTTGCCGGTCTTCCTGCTCAGCGCGGCGGCCTCGGCCTTGGCGTTGGCCTTGGCGGTCTCGAGCTTCTTCTTGGCGTTGGCGACGGTCTTCTTGACCGACTTGGCGGCCTTGCCGGCCTTCTTGGCAACGGTCTTCTCGACCTTCTGCACGGCCTTCCTGGCCTTGGCGACGCGCTGCTTGACCTGGCGTTGCGCCTGCTTGGCGGTCTGCTGGGCGGCGGCGACGGCCTCGCTGGCGGTGGCGGCGATGGCTTCGCCCAGGTTGGTCGCCGTTTCCTTTACGTTCTCGGCGGCCTGGGACAGGGTCGCCGTTACACCATTACCGTTGCTCATATGCCCTCCTAAGGGCGTCAGTGTTGAAACGCTGGCGATGCTATACCGATGTGTCGGCGCGTGGAACGGGGGGAATGTGAAACGTCGCGCGGCGCTCCCCGGGGCGCCGCCGGCCACTGGCGAAACTTTCGCCACAACCGGCCTGGAAGCCGGACCTCAGAACCTGCCGTAATAGCCCTCCTTCAGCGCGTCGAACAGGTTGGCGGCGGTGTGCAGTTCGCCGTCGTACTCGATCTGCTCGTTGCCCTTGACCTCCACCACCGAGCCGTCGTCCAGCTCGAAGCGGTAGGTGGTGTTCTCCAGGTCCGCCTCCTTGACCAGCACGCCCTGGAACGCGGCCGGGTTGAAGCGGAACGTGGTGCAGCCCTTGAGCCCCTGCCGGTAGGCGTAGCGGTAGATGTCCTTGAACCGCTCGTAGGGGTAGTCGGTGGGGACGTTGGCGGTCTTGGAGATGGAGCTGTCCACCCACTTCTGCGCGGCGGCCTGCACGTCCACGTGCTGTTCGGGGTGGATGTCGTCGGCGGCGACGAAGTAGTCCGGCAGCGCCGCGGCCGGGTCCTCGGCGAACGGCATCGCGCGCGGGTTGACCCGGTGGCGGTAGGCCAGCAGCTCGTAGGAGAACACGTCGACCTTCTCCTTGGACTTCTTGCCCTCGCGGATCACGTTGCGGCTGTAGTGGTGCGCGAACGACGGCTCGATGCCGTTGGAGGCGTTGTTGGCCAGGCTCAGCGAGATGGTGCCGGTCGGTGCGATCGAGCTGTGGTGGGTGAAGCGCGCTCCGACCGCGGCCAGCTCGTCGACCAGCTCCGGGGCGATCCCGGCGATGCGCTGCATGTAGCGGCTGTAGCGCGCATGCAGCACCCGCCCTTCGATGCGCTGGCCGGCCCGCCAGCCGTCGCGCGCCATCTCCGGGCGCAGCCGCAGCATCTCGGCGCTGACCACGAAGGTCTCGTCCATGATCGGCGCGGGACCCTTCTCGCGGGCCAGCGCCAGCCCGGTCTCCCAGCCGGCCAGCGCCATCTCGCGGGCGATGGCCTCGGTGAACGCGCACGACTCGGGCGAGCCGTACTCCATCCGCAGCAGGGTCAGGGCCGAACCGAGGCCGAGGAAGCCCATGCCGTGGCGGCGCTTGCGCAGGATCTCGGCGCGCTGCCGTTCCAGCGGCAGTCCGTTGACCTCGACCACGTTGTCGAGCATGCGGGTGAACACCCGCACGACCTCCCGGTACTCGTCCCAGACGAAGCGCGCGCTTTCGGTGAACGGGTCGCGCACGAAGGTGGTGAGGTTGACCGAGCCGAGCAGGCAGTTATGGACCACTACCCCGTTCACCACGAGGGTATGGGTGGAGAATTCCTCTATGTCGTAGACCGGTTGTACTCCAATCGGGCGGATCGACCGGACAACCTCGGTCCGCTGCGCGTCTTCGCAGGCGTGCCAGCGCTGCTTCTCGCGCAACAGCCGCTCCAGTTTCCGCTGTTTGACGCTGCTGAAGGGAAAGCCGATGTAGCGGTAGTAGCGGTAGGCATCGGCCTGCGCCAGACGCAGCGAATAGAACGCGTTGCCCTTGGACACCTGGGCCTGGATCGAACCGTGGATGCCGAAATTCAGCAGCAGCAGCTGGACATCCTGCAACCAGGCCTGGCTGGCCGAGGTCAACCGGACGCAGAGCTTCTCCGCGTCGATGCTGCCATCGGCGCAGAACGCCGCGGCCAGGAAGGAAGCCTGTTGCCCGCTGTCGGCACGATAGACCTTTTCCGGAACACGTATCCGGCGCGAGGTGTAGTCGGCCAATCCGAGCTCGGCACGCAACGCCTGTACCGACTGCCTGCGATAGCAGGCCACGGAATAGACGTCGCGGACCTGGCCCGAATACGTCTTGCGCAGGTTCCCAGCGGTGCCGGTCGCTGCGACGAACCGCGGTGCAAGCAGCTCCATCGCGCGATCTTCCTGGTCGCTGAACAGCATGCCCGCCGAATCGGTCAGCCAGCCATCGGCCATCAGCCAACCATAGACGGCGAAATCCAGATCGAGTGCGAACGGCTCGCACGCCGGCGTCAATGCCAGCTCGGGCAGCAGCAACCGGTAGCTGTCCTTGCGATGGCGGGAAATATGCAGCGCCCGACCAACCAGGCGTGAGACGACATCGGCCAGCTCGGCGATTCGCGATCGCTCGCCGTACACCGCGGGTTTCCCCTTATAACGGGCAGCCGTGGCCTGGGCGGCATACAGGTAGCCGCGCAGCGCCTGCTCGCCAGCGCGCGCCAGATCCAACCCCTCCACTTCCCGGATCGCGGCATGGTTGCGCGAGACATGGATGCCCTCTGCGCCATCGAAGTGGTTGATGCAAAGGCGGTCGAGTAGCGGAACCAGAAAGGCGCGGCGGGCGGCATGGGTCACCACCAGCTGTTCGCCTGCATGCCGATCCAGCAGGTATTTCAGCGAGCCAAGATCGAACGGATCGATCAGGCTCAGATGCGACATCTCCCGCGCCTGTACATGGACCTCGCTGCCGACCGACAACTCCCGCACCTGCTTCCAGCCATCGGGGGTGTAGACGCGATGGTCGGCGGTCAGTTCGATGCGCTGGCCGTTGCCGAAGCACACTTCCAGCACCTCCTTCTCGCCGTTGCGCACCAGCGTGCATGGCCGCAGGTCGGTCCTGTCGCCGCTGAAGACCTCGTCGACACCGATCAGCAGGGGTTTGCCCTGTTCCACCAGAGCCATCGCGTCGTCCGTGCGGATCAGGCCATGATTGGTGTTGATGCGCATCGCGCCGGTCCAGCAGGCGCCGTAAGGCGGCAATGGCTGCTCGCCGCACGGGTTGGTCGCGCGGATGTCCTCGCACCACCAGTTGTTGTTCATCTCGTTGACGCGGTCGATCAGGATGAAGCCCGGCTCGGCGTAGTCGTAGGTGGAGACCATGATCATGTCCCACAGGTGCCGCGCCTTGATCCGCGCGTACACCTTGCAGGCGACCTGGCCGTCGTCGCGGACCTGGTAGCCGTCGTGCAGCGGCCAGTCCCGCCACACCACCTGGGCCGGATCGGCGAGGTCGACGCCGGCCGCCTCGTGGCGCGCCAGCGGGAACAGCAGCGGCCAGTCGGCATCGGCCTCGACCGCCTGCATGAAGCCGTCGGTGATCAGCAGGCTGAGGTTGAACTGGCGCAGGCGGCCGTCCTCGCGCTTGGCGCGGATGAACTCGCGCACGTCCGGATGGGCCACGTCGAAGGTGCCCATCTGCGCGCCGCGGCGGCCGCCGGCGCTGGACACGGTGAAGCACATCTTGTCGTAGATATCCATGAACGACATCGGCCCGGACGTGTACGCGCCGGCCCCGGCCACGAACGCGCCGCGCGGGCGCAGCGTGGAGAACTCGTAGCCGATGCCGCAGCCGGCCTTGAGGGTAAGCCCGGCCTCGTAGACCTTGCCCAGGATGTCGTCCATCGAGTCGGCGATGGTGCCGGACACGGTGCAGTTGATCGTGCTGGTGGCCGGCTTGTGCTGCTGCGCGCCGGCGTTGGAGACGATGCGCCCGGCCGGGATAGCGCCGCGGCGCAGCGCCCACAGGAAGCGTTCGTACCAGTGCGTGCGCAGCGCCTCGCTGGCCTCGGCGTCGGCCAGTGCGCGCGCCACGCGCCGGTGGGTGGCGTCGATGTCGGCGTCCAGCGCCTCGCCCTGCTTGGTCTTGAGCCGGTACTTCTTGTCCCAGATGTCCAGCGAGGCCGGCTGCATCGGCACCGCGGTGCCGGTGCCGGCGACCAGTTCCAGCGGGGCCCGGCTCATCGCGGGCCAGCCTGCGGCCGGCCCGGCAGGACGACCCGGCGCCAGAGGC
>DNXT01000477.1:0-3613 GCA_003505795.1 Lysobacteraceae bacterium
GGCGACGGCACGCGGCGCGACCGCGGTGCGCACGGCGGCGCGGCGATCGGGGGTGTACTGGCTGACCACGCTGCAACTGGCGCCGGACACCCGCTTGCTGACGTAGCTGGGCACGCCGTCGCTGCCGACGCACTTGTACAGCGTCGCCGCGCTGCACGGCGCGGCCGTCAGCGTGGCGATCGCCAGCCCCAGTGTCCCCAGCATCCCCTTCATGGCGCGCAGTGTCCCAACTTCCCCGGGCCTTGCCAAGTGCTTGGGCGGACAGGGGATTGTTCCCGCTACAATAGGCAGCTCACCGCGGCCGCGCGACGGCCGCCCGCCCGCCACCCGTCTGGAATAAGCGCCATGCCCGGGACGCCCGCCTCAGAAACCCTCGCCGCCCCGCCGGCGAGCTCCCCCGCCCTCGTGCCGCTGCCGGTCGGCAGGCCGGCCGCGCCCGCCGTGGTCAAGGGCAAGCTCTACATCAAGACCCACGGGTGCCAGATGAACGAGTACGACTCGGCCAAGATGGCCGACGTGCTCGCCGCCTCCGACGGCCTGGAGCTGACCGACAACCCGGAAGAGGCCGACGTGGTCCTGGTCAACACCTGCTCGATCCGCGAGAAGGCGCAGGAGAAGGTGTTCAGCCAGCTCGGCCGCTGGAAGGCGCTCAAGGGCAACGGCCGCGACGTGATCATCGGCGTCGGCGGCTGCGTGGCGTCGCAGGAGGGCGAGGCGATCGTCAAGCGCGCCCCGTACGTGGACCTGGTGTTCGGCCCGCAGACCCTGCACCGCCTGCCCGAGCTGATCCGCGCCCGCCGCGAGCAGAACCGGCCGCAGGTGGACATCAGCTTCCCCGAGATCGAGAAGTTCGACCGCCTGCCCGAGCCGCGCGCCGAGGGCCCGAGCGCGTTCGTGTCGATCATGGAGGGCTGCTCCAAGTACTGCTCGTTCTGCGTGGTGCCCTACACCCGCGGCACCGAGGTCAGCCGCCCGTTCGAGGACGTGCTGGTCGAGGTCGCCCAGCTCGCCGCGCAGGGCGTGCGCGAGATCAACCTGCTCGGCCAGAACGTCAACGCCTACCGCGGGCCTTACGGCAACGGTGTCCGCGGGGGCTCCGACCCGGGCGAGCAGCACTACGCGGACCTGGGCCTGCTGATCCGCAGCATCGCCCAGATCGAGGGCATCGGCCGGATCCGCTTCACCACCTCGCATCCGCTGGAGTTCTCCGACTCGCTGGTCGATGCCTACCGCGACGTGCCGCAGCTGGCCAACTACCTGCACCTGCCGGTGCAGGCCGGCAGCGACCGGGTGCTGTCGGCGATGAAGCGCGGCTACACCGCGCTCGAGTTCAAGGCCAGGATCCGCAAGCTGCGCGCGGTGCGCCCGGACATCTCGATCAGCTCGGACTTCATCGTCGGCTTTCCCGGCGAGACCGAGGCCGACTTCGAGAAGACCATGAAGCTGATCGAGGACGTGGGCTTCGACCAGAGCTTCTCCTTCATCTACTCGCGCCGCCCGGGAACGCCCGCCGCCGACCTGGAGGACACGATCGGCGACGCGGAGAAGCACGCCCGGCTGGCGCGCCTGCAGGCGCGCATCAACGAGCACGCCGCCGGCATCTCGCAGCGCATGGTCGGCACGGTGCAGTCGGTGCTGGTCGAGGGCCCCTCGCGCAAGAACCCGAACGAGCTGACCGGCAAGACCGAGAACATGCGCTCGGTGAACTTTCCCGGCCATCCGCGCCTGGTCGGCCAGTTCGTCGACGTGCTGATCACCGAGGCGCTGAGCAACTCGCTGCGCGGGCGCCTGCGGCTGGACGGGGACGCCGGCGCCGCCTGACGGCGCTGGCGTTTTTTTCGCCATCCCGGCGCCCGCCCTTGCCGCGCAAGCGAGGGCCGGACTTACCCACAGCCTTTGCCGGATTCGATCCACACCCGGTGTGGACAACGCCGGCCTGCCCGGCGATCTTTCCGCCACCGGGCCGGGACGGCCGGCGGCACAGGGCCTTGCCCGCCCCAGCCACGGCTTGCCGGCCGCCGCCTCCACAGCCGCTATGGGAAAACCGCGCTCAGTCGAGCCGCTTGCGGAACCGCCGGATCGCCAGCGTCAGCATCACCGCGATGAAACCCAGCAGCGCGAGCGCGTCCGGCCACAGCTCCCACAGCGACGCGCCGCGCAGCATCACCCCGCGGATCAGGCGCAGGAAATGGGTCAGCGGCAGGACCTCGGCCAGCCACTGCACCGGCTGCGGCATGCCGGAGAACGGGAACATGAAGCCCGACAGCAGGATCGAGGGCAGGAACACGAAGAAGGTGATCTGCATCGCCTGGAACTGGGACTGCGCGCGGGTGGAGATGAGCAGCCCCATCGCCAGGTTGGCGAGGATCAGCAGCACCGCCGCCAGGTAGATCTCCCACGGCTGCCCGACCATCGGCACCCGGAACAGCCACATGCCCAGCAGCAGGATCACGCTGGTCTGGAACAGCCCGATGATCATGTACGGCAGCACCTTGCCGAGCATCAGCTCGGTGCTGCGCAACGGGGTGGCGATCAGCAGTTCCATGTTGCCGCGCTCGCGCTCGCGCACGATCGCCACGCCGGTGAACAGCACCATGGTCATGGTCAGGATCACCCCGACCAGGCCCGGCACGATGCTGACCGCCGAACGCCGCTGCGGGTTGTAGAAGGCGACCACGCTGATCGGCCTTGCGCTGCTCGCGGCGCCGGCGTACCCGGCGACCGGCATCTGCGCCAGCTGCACCGCCGCGCTCTGCACCGCGTTGTCGCTGCCGTCCACCAGCACCTGCAGCAGCTCGCGCCCCTCCAGCCGGCGGCGCTCGAAGTCCGGCGGCACCACCAGGCCGAGGCTGATCTCGCCGCGGCGCATCGCCTGCATCAGCTGCTGCGGCGTATCGGCCACCAGCGCCGGCCTGATCACCGTGGTGGCGACCGCATCCATCACCAGCGCGCGCGAGCCGGCGGTGCCGGCCTGGTCGGCGATGCCCACGCGCAGGTCGCGCAGGTTGGTGTTGATCGCATAGCCGAAAAGCAGCAGCTGCATCACCGGGATGCCGACGATCATCGCCAGGGTGATGCGGTCGCGGCGCATCTGCCGCACCTCCTTGAGCATCACCGCCCACAGCCGGCGCAGGCTCATGCCGGCTCGTCCCGCGCGCGCCGCGGCCGCGCATGCGTGGCCGACACGAACACGTCCTCCAGGTTCGGCTCGGTGCCGGCGCTGGCCCCGGCCACGCCGGCATCGTGCAGCGCCGCCTCGATGGCCTGCGCATCGTGCCCCTGCTCCAGCAGCACGCGCAGCACGTTGCCGACCTGGGCGACGCTGGCGATGCCGTCGGCGCCGTGCAGCGCCTTCTGCGCCTGCCGCGGCTCGGCCGCGTCGACGACGAAGCTGCGCCCCCGCAGCGCGCCGGTCAGTTGCGCCGGCGAACCGTCGGCCACCAGCACGCCGCGATCGAGGATGGCCAGGCGATGGCAGCGCTCGGCCTCGTCCATGTAGTGCGTGGACACCAGCAAGGTGGCGCCGGCGTCGGCCAGGTCGAACAGCTTCTCCCAGAAATCGCGCCGCGACTCCGGGTCCACCGCGCTGGTCGGCTCGTCCAGGAACAGCAGC
>DNXT01000477.1:3798-4288 GCA_003505795.1 Lysobacteraceae bacterium
GGCTCGTCCAGGAACAGCAGCTCCGGCTCGTGGATCACCGCGCCGGCCAGGGCCAGCCGTTGCTTCTGGCCGCCGCTCATGGTGCCGGCCAGCTGCGCCTGGCGGTCGCCGAAACGGAACTGTTCGAGCAGCGCGTCGATCCGCCCGCGGGTACGGGCGCGCGGCACGCCCTGCACGGCGGCCAGGAACTCCAGGTTCTCGCGCACGCTGAGGTCCTCGAACAGCGAGAACTTCTGGGTCATGTAGCCGATGCGCGTGCGCAGTTCCTCGGCCTGCGCCGGGATGCGCAGGCCGAGCACCTCGATCTCGCCCTCGCTGGGCGTGAGCAGCCCGCACAGCATGCGGATGGTGGTGGACTTGCCGGAACCGTTCGGGCCCAGGAAGCCGTAGACCGCGCGCCGCGGCACCTGCAGATCGACGTGGTCCACCGCCACCAGCGCGCCGAAGCGCCTGGTCAGGCCGCGCACGACGATGGCGTCGTCCGGCACCG
>DNXT01000078.1 GCA_003505795.1 Lysobacteraceae bacterium
CCTGCATCTCGCACTGATCGCAGAGGCATTGCGTTAGTGTTAACAGGCCCTAGGAGAGTGATTGTGGGAGGGACTTCGGTCCCGGCGCTCGGTGGTAAGGCCCGTCGGGACTGAAGTCCCTCCCACACGGGCGAGCGCCTGCATGTCGAACGTGGGCGGCGGCGGCCGATGCGCCTACTTGAACAGCGTGTCCGGATACTCCGGCTTCTGTTCGCGCGCCAGCAGCTCCTTCAGCCCGGCCTCGGGGCTGATTTCGCCGTGCAGCACCGCGCGCACCGCGTTGGAGATCGGCAGCTCGATGCCGTGGTGCTCGGCCTGGCGCATCACCTCGTCGGCGGTCTGCACCGATTCGACCACCTGGCCGATCTCGCGTACCGCGTCCTGCAGGGTCTGGCCGCGTCCCAGCGCCAGGCCCAGGCGCCGGTTGCGCGACAGGTCGCCGGTACAGGTCAGCACCAGGTCGCCCAGGCCGGCCAGCCCCATCAGGGTTTCCGGGCGCGCGCCGATCGCCGCCGCCAGCCGCAGCATCTCGTTGAGGCCGCGGGTGATCAGGCCGGCGCGGGCATTGAGGCCCAGCTGCATGCCGTCGGCCACGCCGGTGGCCACCGCCAGCACGTTCTTCATCGCACCGCCGAGTTCGGCGCCGACCATGTCGTCGCCGGTGTAGGCACGGAAGGTCGGGCCGTGCATGGCCTCGGCCACGGCCTGCGCGAACCCCGGATCGTCGCCGTGCACGGTGATCGCGGTGGGCAGGCCCTGGGTGACTTCCTTGGCGAACGACGGGCCGGTGACCACGGCCAGCGGCACGTCCGGGCCGAGGATCTCGCGCGCGACCTCGTGCAGGAAGCGGCCCGAGCCGGGCTCGAAGCCCTTGGTCGCCCAGGCCACGCCGGCGCCGGCCGGGCGCAGCGGCGCGAGCAGCTTCACCGTCTCGGTGAACGCGTGCGACGGCACCACCACCAGGATCCAGCCGGCGCCGTCGACGGCGCCGGCCAGGTCGGTGGTCGCGCGCAGCGATTCCGGCAGCGGGATGCCGGGCAAGTAGCGGGAATTCTCGTGGTTGCGGTCGATGGACTCGACCATCGCGGCATCCCGGCCCCACAGCACGGTCGGATGACCGTGCCGCGCGACCAGCGCCGCCAGGGCGGTGCCCCAGGAACCGGCGCCGAGAACGGCGATTTTCTGTTTCGGATCGCTCATCCGGGAATCGCGGCCGCCGCTCAGGCGTTGCCGGCCGGCTCGGAATCGGCCAGCGAGGTGCCCTCGCCCTGCTGCGCGCGCTGGCGCAGGGTCTCGGCGTACAGCGCCTCGAAGTTGATCGGCTGCAGGTAGAACGGCGGGAAGCCGCCGGCCTGGATCAGCTCGCTGACCAGCGAGCGCACGTACGGGAACAGGATGTTCGGGCACTGGGTGCCGAGCAGCACGTCGATCGACTGCGGCTCCAGGCCGACCAGGCCGAACACGCCGGCCTGCTGCACTTCGGCCACGTAGGCGGTCTTGCCGCCGGCGGTGCAGGTCAGGGTCACCGCCAGCACCACCTCGAACGCGTTCTCGTTCAGGCGCTGCACCTTCTGGTTGAGGTTCAGCTGCAGCTCCGGCTGGGCGGCGTCGTTGAACACGGCCGGGGCGTTGGGCGATTCGAAGGAAACGTCCTTGACGTAGATCTTCTCGATGGTGAAGGCGGGGCCGGCGGCGGCTTCGGCCGGCGCGACGGCGCCGTTGGTGGTTTCGTCGGACATTCCTAACTCCAGAAATGGTGCTTATTAAGTAAGGTGGTGAATGAAGCGATGGTGGGACACTTGCTAAACGGCAAGTATCTCATGCCTGCGATGGGGGCTTGCCAGCACCCCCGCAAGGGTGCAGGACGGGTCAATTGCGGCCCTTGACCAGGGGCAGCTCGGCCTGCTGCCAGGCGGGGATGCCGCCGTCGAGCCAGTAGACCTTCTCGAAACCGGCCTTCTTCAGGCGCTTGGCGGCGGCGGCCGAAGCCGACCCGCTGCGGCATACCAGCACCACCGGCGACTGCCTGGCGCCGGCCAGCAGCTTGCCTTCCGGGTCGAACTTGCTCGGCAGCACGTTGCGGCTGCCAGCGATGTGGCCCTTCTCGAAGTCGGCGCTGGCCGACAGGTCCAGGACCAGCGCGTTGTCGCTGTTGATCAGGCGGGTCAGTTCGGCCGGCTTGAGCGCGACGTAGCCACGGAACAGGCGCGCGATCTCGGTCACGACGATGGCGATGGTGAGGCCGACCAGGGCGATCGACAACATGGGGTTGCGGCCGACAAAGGCCTGCAGCTCTTCGAAATTCACGGGATGACGGGTCAATGAAGCGGGCCGCGATTGTCGCACAGCTGGCCGCCGCGACGGCCAGGCTAGGCCCTGCAGCCGGTCACCGCGGCGCGGTCACTCGCCGCGCCACAGGTCCGGCAGGCCGCTGGTCAGCCACCATTGCTTGGCCTGCGCGTCCCAGCGCCAGCTCTCGCGCACGCGCACGCTGCGCTCGGCCTGGGTATTGCGGTTGATCACACGGATCTCGACGTCGCGCAGCACCTTGTCCTGGCCGTCGGCGCCGCTGCGCAGCTCGCGGTAGCCGGAAATCTGCACCTGCTGGTAGCGTTCGCGCTCCAGTTCGCTCTGCGGATGCGCGCGGCGGTATTCCGGGTCGACCATCTCCGCGGCCGTGTCCAGGTCGTTCCAGCGGATCGCCGCGGCATAGGCGGCCTGCACCTGCTCCAGGCTGCGCTGCTGCGCACGGCTCAGCGCCTGCGCGCTCCCCATCGCCGCCAGCAGGCCCAGCAGCACCAGCCACCGCATCGTCGTTCGCATCGCTCGCTCCCCTTCGGCAGCGGCCATCCTACCCTTTCGCCTTGGCCACGAAACGCCCGAGGAAGGTCGCCGCGACCGCCCCGGAACCGAGCCGGACCTGCGCCTGCATGGTGATGCGGGCCTTGCCGCGCTGGCGGAACGTGGCCAGGAATCCCGGCCAGTCGTCGCCGGCCTCGGGGCCGGCCCGGGCCGCCAGCGTCTCGTACACGGGCGCGAGGTAGCGCAGCTGGCTGTCGGCGACGTAGACGTCGGCGGCATGGCCGGCCAGGCGCAGCTGCACGGTCAGCCAGCCCCACCCGGCCAGGGTCATCAGCGACGCCAGGCTGCCGCCGAAGGCGTTGTCCTTGTCGTTGACGTTGGCCGGCAGCGGCGCATGCAGGTGCAGCATGCCTTCGCGGAAGCCGTCGGTGGCGATGCGCATCGCCGCCACCGGCGGCATGGCGTCGAACTGCCGCTGCAACGCCTGCAGCTCGGACGTCGCTGGATCCTGCTCAATCATCGGCGGGTCGGTACCGGGGCGGCGAAGGGCTCGCATAATGCCCGCAATGACTGTTCCTGCAAACGCCTCCGGCTGGTGCCTGGTCTCGCTGCGACCGCGGGGCGGGCATGCGCCGCTGCGCGCGGCGGCACGCCGGGTCGGCGCGAGATCGGAAGAGCGTCGTGTAGGGAAAGAGTGTAAATCCGGTGTAGATCTCGGTGGTCGCCGTATCATTAAAAAAAAAAAAAAACATAAA
>DNXT01000341.1 GCA_003505795.1 Lysobacteraceae bacterium
CCGGCCGCGCGCCGCGGCGCGCTGATGACGCGCGCCGAGATCGAGGAGATGTTCTCGCGCCTGCGCGAACTCAATCCGCACCCGACCACCGAGCTGGAGTACTCGACGCCGTTCGAGCTGCTGGTTGCGGTGATCCTGTCGGCGCAGGCGACCGACGTCGGCGTCAACAAGGCCACGCGCCGGCTGTACCCGGTCGCCAACACCGCGCAGGCGATCCTCGACCTCGGCGAGGACGGCCTGAAGCGCTACATCTCCACGATCGGCCTGTTCAACGCCAAGGCCAGGAACGTGATCGCCACCTGCCGCATCCTGGTCGAGCAGTACGCCGGGCAGGTGCCGCGCGAGCGCGCCGCCCTGGAGGCGCTGCCGGGGGTCGGCCGCAAGACCGCCAACGTGGTGCTCAACACCGCCTTCGGCGAGCCGACCATGGCGGTGGACACGCACATCTTCCGCGTGTCCAACCGCACCGGCCTGGCGCCCGGCAAGGACGTGCGCGCGGTCGAGGACGCCCTGCTCCGGCGCGTGCCGGCCGAATTCATGCAGGACGCGCACCACTGGCTGATCCTGCACGGCCGCTACGTGTGCAAGGCGCGCAAGCCGGACTGCCCACAATGCGTGATCCGCGACCTGTGCAAGTTCAAGGACAAGACGCCGGGCTGAGCGCTGGAAGGGACAAGCGACGTGGGAGGGACTTCGGTCCTCCCGCACAGGCCCGCCGTACCGGTGCGCTCCGGACGGCACCCTTTGCCTTTCGCAGGAGCGACTTCAGTCGCGAAGGGCGCTACCGGTAAAGCCTCTTCGCGACTGAAGTCGCTCCTGCGCACGCCGAGGGCACCGGCGCGGCAACGACGACGGAGGGCCAAAGCCCGCCGCCGCGTGACCGGGATCGCGCCGGACGATCAGAACTGCACGTCGCCGAAGACGCCGAACTCCTTGGTCTCCAGCTCGCTGGAGGTCTCGGCCTTGGTCTGCTTGTACACCGTGGCCAGCTTGATGCCCTTGGTGATCGGGAACTCGACGCCCAGGTGGTAGTAGGTGTTCTGGTAGTCCGGGTTCACCTGCTTGCTGGTATCGGTCTTGTCGTAGCGGCCGAACGCGGTGATGCCGCTCTCGGTCAGCGCCGCGCTGGCCCACAGCGACCAGCCCTGCGCCTTGTCGTCGGCGACGTTGGTCACCGCCCAGTTCTTGGCCTGGAACCACTCGCCGCCGAAGCGGAACTTCGACGAGGCGTACGCCGCCATCGCGTTGATGCGCTCGGCGGTGTGCGGCGGGTCGACCAGTTCGGTCTCCAGGCCGCGCTTGCCGGAATAGCCGCCCACACCGATGATCGTGTTCGCGGTGGGGGCGTAGCCGACGCGCGCCTCGAAATCGACGCCCTTGCTGCGGCTCGGATTGCGGTAGCCGCGGCCGTTGCTGATCGACGCGGCGTAGTTGAAGCCGTTGCTCTCGCCGCCGGCATGCACGCCCCAGTCCGCCGAGGTGCCGTACGACAGGCGGTCGACGAGCAGGTTCTGCACGTAGCGGAAGCCGGCGTACTTCTCGACGAACGGGATCCACGGCGCATCGGCCGCACCGGCGCGCAGGAACAGTTCGTCGCCGAACTTGGCCTGCACGTAGGCCTTCTTGATGAAGACCTCGACGCTGTTGGCCTGGTTGACCGAACCGCCCGTGCCCGGGGTGATCGACAGGTACTGGGCGTCGGTGGTCAGGTTGGCCGACCAGATGTCGTTGAAGGCGTGGTCGAAGGTCAGATAGAAGCGGGTGACGTCGAAACCGGTGCCGCTGCTGGCGGTCTTGGTGCCGTTGTTCTTCTGGTCGATGCTGGTCGCGTCGAAGAAGATGCGCCCGCCGACCTTGGTGTCGTTGACCAGCTTGGACAGCTTGTCGACCTTGGCCGTGGTGGCCTGCGAGGCCTCGACGGCCTGCGCCTGCACCACGTTGACCTCGGACTGCGCGTCGGACTGCGCCTGCAGCGACTCGGACTGCGCCTGCAGCTGCTGCACCTGGCTCTGCAGCGCGGCGATCTGCGCCTGCAGCTGTTCGAGTTGGGCGGCGGTCACCGGCGGATTGGCGGCGAAGGTATCGGGCGCTGCCGCCAGACCGAGGCTGGCGAGGATCGCCGTGGCAAGCAAATGGGAACGCATCTGGGATCTCTCCATGGGTGGAATGGCTCACGTGAGCCCGCGCCGGCGGTGCGAAAAACGCCGACGCGGACGTTTTGTGAAGATTCCGTCAAGAACATGACAGTCCCGAGTCACCCGCATGACCGAACCAAGACGCCGCGCAAATCGCGCGCTGTCATCGAACGGTCATCGGTATTTCGTCAAAGCTTCACAGGCGCGCATTGCAATGGCGCGGCTGCCGGCCACCCGCCGGCCAACCACCCTTTCAGGAGCCACTTCGCGATGCTTTCCCTCAAATACCGCCTGCTGGCAGGTGCCGCCGCCGCCTCGTTCGCCCTGCTCGCGCAGGCTGCCGACATCACCGGCGCGGGTGCCTCCTTCATCTACCCGGTGATGTCCAAGTGGTCGGCCGACTACGCCGGCGCCACCGGCAACAAGGTCAACTACCAGTCGATCGGCTCCGGTGGCGGCATCGCCCAGATCAAGGCCGGCACCGTCGACTTCGGTTCCTCCGACGCGCCGCTGAAGCCGGAAGAACTGGGCGCGTCCGGGCTGGCGCAGTTCCCGTCGGTGATCGGCGGCGTGGTGCCGGTGATCAACGTGCAGGGCATCCAGCCGGGCGTGCTCAAGCTCGACGGCCCGACCCTGGCCGGCATCTTCCTGGGCAAGATCACCAAGTGGAACGATCCGGCCATCGCCGCGCTCAACGGCGGCCTGGCCCTGCCCGACGCCAAGATCACCGTCGTGCACCGCTCCGACGGCTCGGGCACCAGCTTCAACTACACCAACTACCTGTCCAAGGTCAGCCCGGAGTGGAAGAGCAAAGTCGGCGAAGGCACCACGGTACAGTGGCCGGTCGGCATCGGCGGCAAGGGCAACGAGGGCGTGGCCGCCTACGTCAAGCAGATCCGCGGCGGCATCGGCTACGTCGAGCTGGCCTACGCGCTGCAGAACAAGATGTCCTACGCGCAGCTGAAGAACGCCGCCGGCCAGTACGTGAAGCCGAGCGACGAGACCTTCGCCGCCGCCGCGGCCAGCGCCGACTGGGCCAACGCCAAGGACTTCTACCTGGTCATCACCAACGCCCCCGGCGCCAATGCCTGGCCGATCACCGCCACCAACTTCATCCTGGTGCGCAAGAAGTCCAAGCCCGCCAGCCTGAAGAACACCACCGACTTCTTCCGCTGGATCTACGCCAACGGCGACGCGCAGGCCAAGCAGCTCGACTACGTGCCGCTGCCGGACCCGCTGGTCAAGCAGATCGAGGCCTACTGGTCCAGGACCCTGGCCAACTGAGCAAGACCGGCGGAGTCCTCTCCCCTCCGCCGGCCCCCGAGGCGCGGACCGCAAGGTCCGCGTCTTTTTTGCGAGTCCCCCGCAACAGCCCGCGCGTCCATGGCGGGATCACGAGGCCCCGCTCGTATGAGGCGGCGGCCCGCGGACCTCACCGCGCCGCAGTGGAATCGGCCGGCCCGTGTGCATGGCGCGCCGCTGCGCGATCTCAGGGATCTGCGGGCTTTTGCAGAGGATCTGCATAAGGCCCGTCGGGACTGAAGTCCCTCCCACAAGGCCCGCCACCTCGGCGACAAGACCGGCTCGGGGAGGATCATCGAGCGAGATGGGCCGCACGCGGCCGCACCGCCCGCCGCCCCTGTCATGAGCATGTAACAAAAACATCATTTCATAGCGTCGTCCGCCGGGCATCCCGGCCACATACCGCTATGGAGCCACCATGAAACTGCAGTCGGCCGGCCTTGCCGCCCTGTCCCTGGCCATCGCCCTGGCGATGACCGCCTGCAAGCCGGGCAACGATGCCCAGCCTGCCGCCGACGCGGCCCCCGGTTCCGGCAGCGCCGCCGCGCCTGTCGCCGGCGACGCCAAGGTCGCGGAGATCTCCGGCGCCGGCGCCTCGTTCATCTACCCGCTGGTGTCGAAGTGGTCGGCCGACTACAACGCCGCCACCGGCAACAAGATCAACTACCAGTCGATCGGCTCCGGCGGCGGCATCGCCCAGATCAAGGCCGGCACCGTCGACTTCGGCTCCTCCGACAAGCCGCTGGACAGCGACGAACTGGCCCAGGCCGGGCTCGGCCAGTTCCCGTCGGCGATCGGCGGCGTGGTGCCGGTGGTCAACATCGAGGGCCTGGAAGCGGGCAAGCTGCGCCTGACCGGTCCGCTGCTGGCCGACATCTTCCTGGGCAAGGTCACCGCCTGGAACGATCCGGCGATCGCCGCCGCCAACCCGGACCTGAAGCTGCCCGACGGCAAGATCAACCTGGTGCACCGCTCCGACGGCTCGGGCACCAGCTTCAACTTCACCAACTACCTGTCCAAGGTCAGCCCGGAATGGAAGACCAAGGTCGGCGAAGGCACCTCGGTGCAGTGGCCCGGCGGCGTCGGCGGCAAGGGCAACGAGGGCGTGGCCTCGTACGTGCAGCAGATCAAGGGCTCGATCGGCTACGTCGAGCTGGCCTACGCGCTGCAGAACAACATGCCGTACGCCGCGCTGCAGAACGCCGCCGGCACATGGGTGCAGCCCGGCGCCGAATCGTTCGCCGCCGCCGCGGCCAGCGCCGACTGGGCCAATGCCAAGGACTTCAACCTGGTGATCACCAACGCGCCCGGCGAGCAGGCCTGGCCGATCACCGCCACCAACTTCATGCTGATGCCCAAGCAGCCCAAGGACGCCGAGCGCTCCAAGGCGACGCTGGCGTTCTTCAAGTGGGCGTTCGAGAGCGGCCAGGCCCAGGCCAACGAGCTGCACTACGTGCCGCTGCCGCCGGAACTGGTGCAGCAGATCGAGGCCTACTGGGGCAGCGAGTTCAAGTGACGAGGACGCGCCCGCCGCAGCCCGGCGGGCGCCTTCCGACGCGGCGCCGCCGGCGTCGCGTCGCCCCGAACCTTCCAGCACCCAGCGCGACCTGCGAGTGACGAGCCCAATCGAATGAACGCCACTGTCATTCCCGAAGCGATGCATGCCCCGAGCGGCCGCGACCTGCGCGATGCGCGCGCCGACCGCTTCTTCAGGCTGGCACTGACCGCCACCGTCGTGTTCGTGCTGGTCGCCCTGGCCAGCGCCGCGCTGTCGATGCTGTGGGGCGGCCGCCATGCGCTGCAGGCGCAGGGTCTGAGCTTCTTCTATTCCGCCGACTGGAATCCGGTCGAGAACAGGTACGGCGCGCTGGCGCCGATCTACGGCACCCTGGTCACCGCGCTGATCGCGATGCTGATCGCGGTGCCGGTGAGCTTCGGCATCGCCTTCTTCCTGACCGAGGTCGCGCCGCGCTGGCTGCGCGGGCCGGTCGGCACCGCGATCGAGCTGCTGGCCGGCATCCCCTCGATCATCTACGGCATGTGGGGCCTGTTCGTGCTGGTGCCGGTGATGACCGAGTACGTCACCCCGTTCCTCAACGACCGCCTCGGCACGCTGCCGCTGATCGGCCCGCTGTTCCAGGGTCCGCCGCTGGGCATCGGCATGCTCACCGCCGGCTTCGTGCTGGCGATCATGGTGATCCCGTTCATCTCCTCGGTGATGCGCGAGGTGTTCCTGACCGTGCCGACCCGGTTGAAGGAGTCGGCCTACGCGCTCGGCTCGACCAAGTGGGAGGTGAGCTGGGACATCGTGCTGCCCTACACCCGCTCGGCGGTGATCGGCGGGATCTTCCTCGGCCTGGGCCGTGCGCTCGGCGAGACCATGGCGGTCGCGTTCGTGATCGGCAACACCGTGCGCCTGTCGCCGTCGCTGCTGGAGCCGGGCACCACCATCGCCGCGCTGATCGCCAACGACTTCGGCGAAGCCACCGAGACCTACCGCTCGGCACTGCTGCTGCTCGGTTTCGTGCTGTTCATCGTCACCTTCGTGGTGCTGGCGATCGCCCGCCTGATGCTGATGCAGCTTTCGCGCAGGGAGGGCAACTGATGTCCGGCAACGTCTCCGACCGCCTGTACGGCCGCCGCCGCGTCGTCAACGCGGTGGCGCTGGCGCTGTCCTGCGCCACCGCCGTGTTCGGCCTGTTCTTCCTCGGCTGGATCCTGTGGACGCTGGTGGCCAAGGGCATCGCCGGCATCGGCCTGGACCTGTTCACCCGGATGACCCCGCCGCCGATGCAGGAAGGCGGTTTGGCCAACGCGTTCTTCGGCAGTGCCGTCATGTGCGGCCTGGCGATCGCCATCGGCACGCCGCTGGGCGTGCTCGCCGGCACCTGGCTGGCCGAGTACGGCAATGCGCGCAAGGCCGGCACGGTGGTGCGCTTCGTCAACGACATCCTGCTGTCGGCGCCGTCGATCGTGCTCGGCCTGTTCGTCTACACCCTGTACGTGATGCAGACCGGCGGCCGCTTCTCCGCCTTCGCCGGCGCGCTGTCGCTGGCCTTCATCGTGCTGCCGGTGGTGGTGCGCACCACCGACGAGATGCTGCGGCTGGTGCCGTCGCAGATGCGCGAGGCGGCGCTGTCGCTGGGCATCCCGCAGTGGAAGGTGATCGTGCAGGTGCTGTACCGCAGCGCCTCGGCCGGCATCGTCACCGGCATCCTGCTGGCCCTGGCGAGGATCAGCGGCGAGACCGCGCCGCTGCTGTTCACCGCGTTCGGCAACCAGTACTGGAACAGCAACGTGTTCCAGCCGATGGCCAGCGTGCCGGTGGTGATGAACCAGTTCGCCGGCAGCCCCTACGAGTCGTGGCAGGTGCTGGCCTGGGCCGGCGCGCTGGTGCTGACCGTGTTCGTGCTGCTGGTCAGCCTCTCCGCCCGCGGCCTGCTGCTGCGGAACAAGATCTCCAACGATTGACCTGTCCGGGAAACGACATGAACGACCTCCAGAACGCCATGCCGATGCAGCGCATCGCCGTCCCGGTCTCCGGCGAAGCGGCGCTGGCGGCGGCGCCGGTCAAGCTCGCCGCGCGCGGCCTGAACTTCTATTACGACAAGTTCCATGCGCTCAAGGACATCGACCTGGAAGTGCCGGAGAAGCGCGTCACCGCGCTGATCGGCCCGTCCGGCTGCGGCAAGTCCACGCTGCTGCGCATCTTCAACCGCATCTACGCGCTGTACCCGAAGCTGGAGGCGCGCGGCGAGGTGCTGCTCGACGGCGAGGACATCCTGTCGCCGAAGTACCCGATGAACCGGCTGCGCAGCAAGGTCGGCATGGTGTTCCAGAAGCCGGTGCCGTTCCCGATGACGATCTTCGAGAACGTCGCCTACGGCATCCGCCACCACGAGAAGCTGTCCAAGAGCGAGATGAACGACCGCGTCGAGCACGCGCTGCGCCAGGGCGCGCTGTGGGACGAGGTCAAGGACAAGCTGGGCCAGAGCGCGCTGGGACTGTCCGGCGGCCAGCAGCAGCGCCTGTGCATCGCCCGCGCGGTCGCGCTGCGCCCCAGCGTGCTGCTGCTGGACGAGCCGACCTCGGCGCTGGATCCGATCTCCACCAGCCGCATCGAGCAGCTGGTCGAGGAGCTCAAGCGCGAGTACACCATCGTCATCGTCACCCACAACATGCAGCAGGCCGCGCGCGTGTCCGACTACACCGCCTTCATGTACCTGGGCGACCTGATCGAACACGACCGCACCGAGACCATCTTCTCCCAGCCCTCCAAGCAGCAGACCGAGGACTACATCACCGGGCGTTTCGGATGAAGCGCCGGAATTGGGGATTCGGGATTCGGGATTCGCAAGAGCGAACCGCCGCCTCCTGCCCGCAATCCCACCCGCTTTTTCCAATCCCCAATCCCCAATCCCGAATCCCATCGCCATGAACAACCTGCCCAACGACCACATCGTGAAGAGCTACGACGAAGAACAGCACCGGCTGGTGGCCGAGATCGTGCGCATGGGCGAGACCGCCGTGGCGCAGCTGGAGGCGGCGCTGGACGTGGTGGAACGGCGCGACGACAACGCCGCGCACCGCATCGTCGCCAACGACGAGGCCATCGACAGCCTGGAAAGCGCGATCAGCCACGACGTGATGCGGCTGGCGCTGCGCGGGCCGATGGCACGCGACCTGCGCGAGATCCTGGCCGGCCTGCGCATCCCCGCCGACATCGAGCGCATCGGCGACTACGCCGCCAACGTCGCCAAGCGCTCGATCGCGCTGAATGCGGTGCCGCCGCTGCCGCAGACGGTGGGGGTGCGCGCGCTCGGCCGGCTCGCCGCCGACCAGGTCCGCGGCGCGCTGCAGGCCTATCGCGACAACGACGCCGACGCCGCGGTGAAGGTCCGCAACGACGACGCCCGCCTCGACGCCCAGTACACGGCGCTGTTCCGCGAGCTGCTGACCTACATGATGGAAGACCCGCGCAACATCACCCCGTGCACGCACCTGCTGTTCATGGCCAAGAACCTGGAGCGGATCGGCGACCACGCCACCAACATCGCCGAGAACGTCTGGTTCCTGGTGCACGGCGACCAGCCGCTGCCGCCGCGCGAGAAGCGCGACGACACCAGCACCACCGTCAACGTCTGAGCGGCGATACACGCCGACACAAAGCGATACCCCGGGAAGGCCCGGTTTAATTACGTATTCAGCGAAAGAATCCTAGCTTGGAAGCACGGACGGGAGATGCCCGTCTGATTGAGGAGAGTTGGGATGAAACGCATCATCGGAGCCTTCCTGGCGCTGTCGCTGCTGGCCACCGGCAGCGCGTTCGCGGCACCGCCGCACGACGATCGCGACCAGGACCGCCGCGAGCACCGCGACGAACGCGACCAGCGCGGTCCGGCCAGGCATGACGAGCACCGCGCGCCGCCCCACCACCAGCGCGGCGAGCGCCTGGCCCAGGACCACCGCGGCGAGCGCGTGCCGGACTACCGCAAGCATGGCCTGAAGAAACCGCCGAAGGGACACGAGTGGCGCAAGGTCGACAACCAGTACGTGCTGATCGCCGTGGCCACCGGCGTCATCGCCAGCGTGATCGCCAACGCCCGCTGAGGCGCGGGCATGCAGTGACGACAGGCCCCGCCCCGGCGGGGCCTGTCCGTTTCCGCGTGCCGGGGAATTTGCCCGCGTCCGCGGTAAGCTGCGGTTCCCCCATCGACGCATACCCCTGCCCCGGGAGTCCCCGATGAACCGCAATCGCCACAAGACCACCACGCTCGCCGGCCTCGGCGCCGCCCTGCTCGGCGGCAGCCTGCTCTCCAGCCCGGCGTTCGCCATGACCGAACTGAGCCAGGGCTACGCGCTGGGCGCGGCCACGCCGCAGGACGCCTCCGTCCCGCCGCCGCCGGCCGCGCAGCAGGACCAGGAAAAGCAGCAACGGCAGGACGCGCAGGATGCCGCCGAGCCGCACAAGCATGCCGAAGGCAAGTGCGGCGGCGAGGCCGGAAAGACCGACAAGAGCGCGCAGGACAAGCACGAAACCCACGGCGCCGAGGCCGACAAGACCATGGGCGAAGGCAAGTGCGGGGAAGGCAAGTGCGGTGGCGCGGCCTGATCCATCGTTGCAGGCAGGCGCGGCCGGCCTCGGGCTGCGCCGCGCACTGATCCCGGCCTTGCTGGAGGCGCCCGCCGGCGCCTTCGACTTCCTGGAATGCGCGCCCGACAACTGGATCGGCGTCGGCGGCCTGCCGGGCGAGCAGCTGCAGGCGCTGTCGGACCGGCATGCGCTGACCTGCCATGGCCTGTCGCTGTCGCTGGGCGGCTTCGCCCCGCTCGACGTCGACTTCGTCCGCCGCACCGGCGCCTTCCTCGACCGCCACCGGGTGGCGCTGTACAGCGAACACCTGAGCTGGTGCAGCGACCAGGCGCAGCTGTACGAACTGATGCCGCTACCGTTCACCGACGAGGCGGTACGCCACGTGGCCGCGCGCATCGCCCAGGTGCAGGACCTGCTGCAGCGGCGCATCGCCGTGGAGAACGTGTCCTACTACCTGCCGCTTCCGGCCCCGCCCGGCGCGGCGGCGCTGAGCGAGACCGAGTTCGTGCGCGCGGTGCTGGCCGAGGCCGACTGCGACCTGCTGCTGGACGTCAACAACGTCTACGTCAACGCGGTCAACCAGCAGTACGACGCGCGCGCCTTCATCGACGCGATGCCGGGCGCGCGCATCGCCAGCTACCACGTCGCCGGCCACCACGACCAGGGCGCGACGCTGAAGATCGACAGCCACGGCCGCGCGGTCAAGGCCGAGGTGTGGGCGCTGCTCGGCCATGCCTACCGCCGCCACGGCGTGCGGCCGACCCTGCTCGAGCGCGATTTCGACTTCCCGCCGTTGCCCGAGCTGCTCGCCGAGGTCGCGCAGATCCGCGCCCTGCAGGCCGCGCACGTGGCCGAACCGGTCCTTCAGCATGGCTGAGACCCTGCGCGATCAGCTGCAGGCGTTCGCCGCGCATCTGCGCGCGCCCGACCTGCAGCCGCCCCCGCCGGGGCTGGCCGAGGCACGCCTGCAGGTCTACCGCACGCTGTACTTCAACAACCTCGATACCCTGCTCGGCGGCAATTTCCCGGTGATCCGGCGCACCCTGGGCGACGCCGCCTGGCAGCGACTGGTGCGCGGCTTCTGCCGCGACCATCGCGCGCGGACGCCGCTGTTCACCGAGATCGGCCAGGAGTTCGTGCACTACCTCACCGGCGCCGCCGCGGCCGGGCTGCCGGCGTGGCTGCCCGAGCTGGCCCACTACGAGTGGATCGAACTGGCGCTGCAGATCTCCGACGCGGCGATCCCGCCACATCGCGACGGCGACCTGCTGGCCGGCGTCCCGGTGCTGTCGCCGTTCGCCGCCTGCCTGGCCTACGCCTGGCCGGTGCATCGCATCGCCCCCGGCTTCCAGCCCGGCGAGCCGCCGCCGGAGCCGACCCTGCTGCTGGCGCGTCGCGACGACGACGGCCGGGTTCGCTTCGCCGAGCTGTCGATGCTGGCGGCGCAGCTGCTGACCCTGCTGGAGGAAGGCGGCGGCAGCGGTCATGCCTGCCTGGCGCAACTGGCCGAACACGCGCCGGCCGAGCAGCGCGCGCACCTGCTCGGCGAAGGCCAGGCCCTGCTGCGGCGCCTGCACCGGCAGCGGGTGATCCTCGGCATCCGGCCGGAGCCTGCCTGAGCGCCTGCGGGCCGCCGTTCGCCGCAAACTGGCGCCTGGGCCGACCTGCTAGGCTATTGCGATGAGCGACGACGTCGAAACGCAGCAGCCTTTCTCCATCATCCCCATGGCGCGGCGTTTCCGCGGCTACCTGCCGGTGGTGGTGGACGTGGAGACCGGCGGTTTCGACTGGAACCGCCACGCCCTGCTCGAGATCGCCTGCGTGCCGATCGAGATGGACGAGCAGGGCCGCTTCCACCCCGGCGAGACCGCCAGTGCCCACGTGGTGCCGGCACCGGGCACCGACATCGATCCCAAGTCGCTGGAGATCACCGGGATCGTGCTCGACCATCCGTTCCGCTTCGCCAAGGAAGAGAAGGCCGCGCTGGACCACGTGTTCGCGCCGGTGCGCGCGGCGGTGAAGAAGTACGGCTGCCAGCGCGCGATCCTGGTCGGCCACAACGCCCATTTCGACCTGAACTTCCTCAACGCGGCGGTGGCGCGGACCGCGCACAAGCGCAACCCGTTCCATCCCTTCAGCGTGTTCGACACGGTGACCCTGGCAGGCGTGGCCTACGGGCAGACCGTGCTGGCACGCGCCGCCCAGGCCGCCGGCCTGGACTGGAGCGCCGCCGACGCCCACAGCGCGGTGTACGACACCGAGCAGACCGCGCGCCTGTTCTGCAAGATCGCCAACGCCTGGCCGAGGCCGCCGGCGACCTGAGAACTCGCGTCCTTCTCGTAGCAATGGCCTCGGCATGCCGACGGTCGCGATGGGGCTCTACCGAGACTTTCCGGAAGACCCTGTTCCGCTGGATGTGGACGATTCGCCATGAAGCGGGCCTGTCGCCGGTGCGGCGGCCCCTTGTGGGAGGGACTTCAGTCCCTCCCGCCAGAGCCGGCAGCCTCCCCGCGCGGCCAAAGCCCCCACTGGCATCCCCGGTAAAACCCCGTCGCGACTGAACGGCCTCGGCATGCCGAGGCCACTGCTACGAGGCGGCGCAGATGCGGTCGCGCCCTTCGCTCTTGGCGCGGTACAACGCCTGGTCGGCGCGCAGTATCAGCTCCGAGCCGCTCTCGTCGTCGCGCAACTCGGCCAGGCCGGCGCTGAAGGTCACCTGCAGGCCGGGCACGCCGCCCCAGTCGCGGCGCGCATGGAACAGCTCGCGCAGCCGTTCGCACAGCAGCTGCGCGGCCTGCCTGGAGGTGTCGCTCATCAGCAGCGCGAACTCCTCGCCGCCCAGCCGCGCCGGCAGGTCGCTGGCACGGCATGCCGAGGTCAGCACCTCGCCCACCTCGTGCAGCACGGTGTCGCCGGTCGCATGCGAGTGCCGGTCGTTGATCCGCTTGAAATGGTCGATGTCCAGGATCGCCAGCGACAGCGGCCGGCCGCTGCGCCGCGCGCGGCTGATGTCGCGCACCAGCGCCTCGTCGAAATGGCGGCGGTTGGGCAGCTGGGTCAGCGCATCCTCGTGAGCCTGGCGCTCGAACGCGTCGGACTTCAGCCGCAGCCGGGTCAGCAGTTCGCTCTTCTCCCGGTTCGCCAGCAGCAGGCGCTGCGCCTGCTGCTGCAGGTCGGCGGTGCGCTTGCGCACCAGTTCGGCCAGGCGCTCGTTGTGGCTGCGGTAGCGCCGCAGCAGGAACCGGTACAGCGCCACCAGGGCCACCAGCAGGGCCAGCAGCGCGCCGGCCTGCAGCTCGTGGCGCTGCCACCACAGCGGCGCCACGCTGAACCTCCAGACCGCCTCCCGGTCGCTCCAGCGCCCGTCCGGATGGCGTGCCGACACCCGCAGCGCGTAGTCGCCCGGCGGCAGGCCGACGAACTCGACGTTGCGCTGGCCGCCCCGCTCGACCCAGTCGGCATCCAGCCCGTCCAGGCGGGTGCGGTACTGGATCCGCTCCGGCATCAGGTAGCTCAGCCCGACGAACGCCACGCTCAGCCGCTTGCCGCCCGGCAGGCGGTGGCGCTGCTGCCAGGCCAGCGGCGCGCCGTCGACCTGCACGCTCTCGATCACCGCCGGCGGCGGCAAGCGCTCGCGGAAGCGCTGCAGGCGGGCCGGATCGACGGTGGCCACGCCGCCGGCGGTCACCAGCCACAGCGACCCGTCCCCGCGCCGGATGAGCGACGGCGCCGAGCTGCCGTTGGCCTGCGCGTTGGCCATGCCGTCGATCTCGTTGTAGCGCTCCAGCGCCAGCTGCGCGCGGCCGTCGGCCACCGCGTTCAGGTTGGCCAGTCCGATCCGCATCACGCCGCGGTTGCTGGTCGCCCAGGCATTGCCGAGCCGGTCGGCGACCAGCTGGAACACGGTATCCACCGGCATGCCCTGCTCCAGGCCCACCCGCGCCAGGCGGCCGCCGCGGTCGCGGTACAGGCCGCGGTCGGTGGCGATCCAGACATCGGTGCCGATGCCCTGGAAACCGAACACGCTGCGCGCCCCGCCCAGCGCCTCCAGCGGCAGCCGCTGCACCTGGTCGCCGCGGACCACGCTGGCACCCTCCACCGAGCCGATCCACAGCGCGCCGTCGATGCTGGCCAGCGCGGTGACCAGGCCGTTGGGCAGGCCGGCAATCGGCGGCTCGGAAACGGCATCGCCGACGATCCGCACGACCCCGCGCTGGGTGCCCAGCCAGGCCGCGCCGCCGGCATCGAAGGTGATCGCGCGGATGTGTCCGCTCGGAATGCCGTCGGCCTCGGTGAAATGGCGGTGCACGCGTCCGTCGTGCAGGCGGAACACGCCGTCGGTGTAGGTGCCGACCCACAGGTCGCCATCGGGGCCTTCGGCCAGGCTCAGCACCGACGGGGTCCGGCCCGGCGCGGTGCGGATCGGTACCGGCGCGATGCGGCCGCTGCGATCCATCCGGTCCAGGCCCGAGGCGCTGCCGATCCACAGGCTGCCGTCGCGCGTTTCCAGGACCGCGCGCGCATAGTCGCCACTGAGTCCGTCGCGCCGGGTGTAGCTGGTGAACAGGGTCTCGCGCAGCCGGAACAGGCCGCCGTTGGCGCCGATCCAGATGCTGCCTTCGGCGTCCTCGTGCAGGCTGACGATGCGGCCGGTCGGCAGCTCGTGGCCCGGACCCAGCCGTTCGACCCCGTGGCTGCCGATGCGCAGCAGGCCATGGTTCTCGCTGCCCAGCCACAGCTCGCCGTGGCGATCCTGCAGCATCGCGGTGAAGTGGCCCTGGCCGGGCACGCGATGCACCAGCACGGCGCGGTCGCCGTGCAGCCGGTACAGGTTCTCGCCGGCCACCACCCACACCGTGCCGTCGGCCGCGCGGTACGGCCACACCAGGCCGCCGGGCAGCTGCAGCGCGGCCGGCGCACGCCGCAGGCGGCCATCCGGCTCGCGGATCACCAGTCCGTCCAGGCTGCCGATCAGCAGGCGCCCGCTGCCATCGAACGCCATCTGCGGGAAGCTGCTGCGGATCGGCACGTCGCCGACCGGCGGGAAGTAGTCGAAGCGGCCGTCGGGCGACAGCCGGCCCAGCCCGTGGCCCTCGAACAGCAGCCACATCCGTCCCTCGGCATCCATCGCCATGGCATGCACCAGCGCCTTCGGCCAGTCCGGGCCGCGGCTCCAGAAACGCCAGGCGCCCGCGGCCGAATAGCGCCCCAGGTTGCCGCGCGAGTCGCTCAGCCACAGCGCGCCGTCGCGATCGACGTACAGCGCGCCGACGCCATTGTCGGGCAGGCCCGGCCGGGTGCTGCGGTCGATCACGCTGAATTCCAGCCCGTTGTAGCGCACCAGCCCTTCCCAGGTGGCGAACCACAGGTGGCCGTCGGGGGTCTGGGCGATGTCGCGCAGCGAGTTGTGCGGCAGCCCGTTGCGGGAATTCCATGCATCCATGGCGTAGTCGCGCAGCGGCGGCGTGCCGGACCCGGCCAGGGCCAGTCCCGGCGCCAGCAACAGGCACATCGCCAGCAACCATGCGCCCACGCCCCGGCCTGCGCCCAGGCGAACGCCAGCCAGCGGCCACTGCTCCCCATTGTCACGACCCGACCGGGGGGCGCACGACCTCTGGCTCATGATTGGAACGGCACACGGAATCGGCCCATGGTAGGCAAAAACCCGGCCGTGCAGTATCGGGAGGGCTCCGACAGGACGGCCGGGTCAGCGCCGCGCGATCAACGCCGCTCGCCCGGTGCCGGTCCGTCCCAGCGCACCACCGCTTCCAGGCCGCCGTCCGCCAGGTTGTGCAAGCGCAGGCTGGCGCCGTCCTTCTCGGCCAGGGTGCGGGCGATGGTCAGCCCCAGCCCGGCGCCGCCGGTCTCGCGCGAACGCGAGGTTTCCAGGCGCACGAACGGGTCGAACACCGTCTCCAGCGCGTCCTCGGCGATGCCCGGACCGCGGTCGCGGACCCGCACCGTGACCGCGGAACCGGCCGCTTCGGCCAGCACCCGCACCGACTGCCCGTACTTGAGCGCGTTGTCGATCAGGTTGGAGAACAACCTGTGCATGGCCAACGGGCGCAGCATCAGCACCGCCCCGCAGCCCTGTTCGAAACGCGCGTCGGCACCGGCCTCGGCGGCGTCCTCGACCAGGCTTTCGAGCAGCGAGTCCAGGTCCAGCGCCATCCGCGGCTCGGACGATTCGGCGCTGCGCGCCAGTTCCAGGCCCTCGCGGATCAGCGCCTGCATCGCCGCCAGGTCGCCGACCAGGCGCTCGCGCAGGGCCTCGTCCTGAACGTTCTCCAGGCGCAGCCGCAGCCGGGTCAGCGGGGTCTGCAGGTCGTGGGTGATCGCCGCCAGCATCTGCGTGCGTTCGCCGAGATGGCGCTGCAGGCGCCGCTGCATCGCGTTGAAGGCCTGCGCCGCGCTGCGCACCTCCAGCGGCCCGACCACCGGCATCGGCTCGCGCTGCAGGTCCTGGCCGAGCGCGGTCGCCGCGCTGGCCATGCGCTTGAGCGGCGCGCTGGCCATCCGCGACACCGCATAGGCCAGCACCGCGATCGCCACCGCCAGCAGCGACAGGAACAGCGGGTCGACCGCCGAGCGGCTGTCGCGCGCCACCGCCGGCGACTCCAGCCCGAACCGCAGCCGGGTGCCGTCGTCGAGCTGCAGCGACACCAGCCGGCAGCCGGGCGGGACGAACCCCGGGTCGTCGCGGCGGTCGCGGCGCGGCGGCCCCGGACGCGGCATGAAATCCGGCAGCCTGGGCATGCAGTACTGGCGGCTGGCGGTCTCCACCGTCGCCTGCGCCAGTTCGCCGCCGCGGGCCGCGAGCAAGGCGGCGAAGGCCGCGTCCTCGCC
>DNXT01000338.1:0-4890 GCA_003505795.1 Lysobacteraceae bacterium
CTGAACCGCTCTTCCGATCTAGATGCGCACGCGCAAGCGCCGGCTGGTGGAGATGCTGCGCGCCTACCGCGCCGCGGCCGCGGCGCTGCCCGACGCGGTGGTGGTGGTCGACCGCAACAGCCAGCGCGTGCAGTGGTTCAACGAGGCCGCCGGCGGCCTGCTCGGGCTGCGCCATCCCGGCGACCTGGGCGCGCCGGTGGTCCAGCGCCTGCAGCCGCTGCCGCTCGCGCACTGGCTGGCGGCCGGGCGCAACGCCGAGCCGATGCTGGATGCGCCGTCGCCGGTCGACCCGAACCTGCGCCTCAACCTGCGCCTGATCCCCTATTCCGACGACTATTGGCTGCTGGTCGCGCGCGACGTCAGCAAGCTGCTGCGGCTGGAACAGGTGCGCCGCGACTTCGTCGCCAACGTCTCGCACGAACTGCGCACCCCGCTGACCGTGGTGCACGGCTACCTGGACATGCTCGACCCGGAGGACTTCCCCGACTCGGGGCCGATGCTGGCGGAGATGCGCAAGCAGAGCCAGCGCATGGCGCAGCTGGTCGAGGACCTGCTGACGCTGTCGCGGCTCGAGTCGCAGGACGAGATCGGCGAGGAGACCGTGGCGATGGCGCCGATGCTGGCCACGCTCAAGCGCGAGGCCGAGGCGCACAGCCAGGGCCGGCACGTCATCGAGATCGTCGACGAGGCCGAGTGCGACCTGCTCGGCTCCAACAAGGAACTGCACAGCGCCTTCTCCAACCTGGTCACCAACGCGGTGCGCTATACCCCGGCCGGCGGCACGGTGACGGTGCGCTTCGCGCGCGAGGGCGACGGCGTGGTGCTGGCGGTGCGCGACAGCGGCTACGGCATTCCGGCCTCGCACCTGCCGCGCATCACCGAACGCTTCTACCGCGTCTCCAGCAGCCGCTCGCGCGAGAGCGGCGGCACCGGCCTGGGCCTGTCGATCGTCAAGCACGTGCTGGGCCTGCACCAGGCGCGCCTGGAGATCCGCAGCGAAGTCGGCAAGGGCAGCGAGTTCTCCTGCCACTTCGGCGCGGCGCGCGCGATCGCGCGCGATGCGGCCGCGCAACTGTCACAGCAGGCGTGATATGAAGGACACCGAGCTGCACGAGACAGCATCGGCGTCCGCGGCGCCCGGCTGCACCGGCACGACGCCTCCCGCCCGCACGCCCTTCCACTGACCCCCGACGCCATGCCCAGCGCCAAGAAATCCGCGAACGCCGCCGCTCCCATCGAGACCAGCACCGACCCGCTGCGCGATCCGGCGCTGTACCTCAACCGCGAGCTGTCGCAGCTGGATTTCAACTTCCGCGTGCTGGCGCAGGCGATGGACGAGAACGTGCCGCTGCTGGAGCGGCTGCGCTTCCTGTGCATCTCCTGCACCAACCTGGACGAGTTCTTCGAGATCCGCGCCGCCACGGTGCGCCATGCGCAGGAATTCGGCCTGCCGCCGGCGCCGGACGGGATGAGCCCGACCGCGATCCTCAATGCGGTCCACGACCGCGCCGCGCAGCTGGTCGAGCAGCAGTACCACAGCTGGAACGAGGTGCTGCGCCCGGCGCTAGCCAAGGCCGGCGTGGCGGTGCTGGGGCGCAATTCGTGGAGCGCGCGGCAGAAGCGCTGGCTGCGTGCCTATTTCCGCAACGAGATCATGCCGGTGCTGTCGCCGCTGGGGCTGGATCCGTCGCATCCGTTCCCGAAGATCCTCAACAAGACCCTCAACATCGTCGTGGTGCTGGAAGGCATCGACGCGTTCGGCCGCGCCGGCCACCTGGCGATCGTGCGTGCGCCGCGCTCGCTGCCGCGCATCATCCAGCTGCCGCCGGGCCTGTCGGCCGAGGGCGAGCAGAGCTTCGTGTTCCTGTCCTCGGTGCTGTCGGCGTTCGTCGACGAGATGTTCCCCGGCATGGAGGTCAAGGGCGCCTACCAGTTCCGCGTCACCCGCAACTCCGAGCTGGTGGTCGACGAGGAGGAAGTGGAGAACCTGGCGCTGGCGCTGCGCGACGAACTGGTCGACCGCGGCTACCGTCCGGCGGTGCGGCTGGAGATCGCCGAGGACTGCCCCAAGCCGATCGTGCGCACCCTGCTGCAGAACTTCGCGCTGCCGGACAACGCGGTCTACCGCATCGCCGGCCCGGTCAACCTCAGCCGCGTCACCCAGGTCTACGACCTGGTGCAGCGGCCGGAGCTGAAGTACCCCGTATTCAATCCGCGCACCCTGCGCGACAGCGAGGGCATCTTCGAGATCGTCGCCAAGTCGGACGTGCTGCTGCACCATCCGTTCGACGCGTTCACCGCGGTGCTCGACCTGATCCGCCAGGCCGCCGCCGACCCGAACGTGCTGGCGATCAAGCAGACCCTGTACCGCACCGGCAAGGATTCGGCGATCGTCGATGCGCTGGTGCTGGCCGCGCGCAACGGCAAGGACGTCACCGTGGTGGTGGAGCTGCGCGCCCGCTTCGACGAGGAGGCCAACCTCGGCCTGGCCGACAAGCTGCAGGAAGCCGGCGTGCAGGTGGTGTACGGCGTGGTCGGCTACAAGACCCACGCCAAGATGCTGCTGATCGTGCGCCGCGAGGGCCGCAAGCTGCGCCGCTACGTGCACCTGGGCACCGGCAACTACCACAGCGGCACCGCGCGCGCCTATACCGACCTGAGCCTGATCACCGCCGACGCCGACATCGGCAACGACGTGCACCTGCTGTTCCAGCAGCTGTCGGGGCTGGCGCCGCGGATGAAGCTCAAGCGCCTGCTGCAGTCGCCCTTCACGCTGCACCCAGGCGTGCTGCAGCGGATCGAGCGCGAGACCCGGCTGGCGCGCGAAGGCCGCCCGGGCCGGATCATCGCCAAGATGAACGCGCTCAACGAGCCGCAGGTGGTGCGCGCGCTCTACCAGGCCTCGCAGGCCGGCGTGCAGATCGACCTGATCGTGCGCGGCGCCTGCACCCTGCGCCCGGGCGTGCCCGGCGTGTCGGACAACATCCGGGTGCGCTCGATCGTCGGCCGCTTCCTCGAGCACAGCCGGGTCTACTGGTTCGGCAACGACGGCGCCGCCGAGCTGTTCTGCGCCAGCGCCGACTGGCTCGAACGCAACCTGCTGCGCCGCGTGGAAACCTGCTTCCCGATCCTGGACCCGGACCTGGCCCGCCGCGTCTACCGCGAAGTGCTGCAGAACTACCTGGACGACAACACCAACGCATGGCAGCTGGACGCCCAGGGCGTCTACCACAAGTGCTCGCCGGCCGCCGGCGAGCCGGCCCACTCGGCGCAGATGACCTTGCTCGAGCGGCTGTGAGCGGGCGCTCACGGCCGAAGCCGGCCATCGGCTAACATTTCGCCATGCCCAATACCTCACCTACCTCACCGCCGTTGCAGGACGGTGACCTGCTGGCGGCCATCGACCTGGGCTCCAACAGCTTCCACATGGTCATCGCCCGCTACCTGCTGGGCCAGCTGCGGGTCGTGGACCGCCTGCGCGAGACCGTGCGCATGGCCGACGGCCTGGACGGCAAGGGCGGATTGTCGAACGAGGCGCGGCAGCGCGCGCTCGAATGCCTGGCCCGCTTCGGCCAGCGCATCCGCGAGGTGCCGTCGCTGCGGGTGCGCGCGCTCGCCACCAACACGGTGCGCCAGCTGCGCTCGCCGCAGGCCTTCCTGATGCCGGCCGAGACCGCGCTCGGCCATGCCATCGAGGTGGTCAGCGGACGCGAGGAAGCGCGCCTGATCTACCTGGGCGTGGCGCATGCGCAACCGCCCAAGCCGGACCAGCGCCGCCTGGTGATCGACATCGGCGGCGGCTCCACCGAGTTCATCATCGGCCGCGGCTTCCAGACCCTGGAGCGCGAGAGCCTGCAGGCCGGCTGCATCGCCAGCACCCGCCGCTTCTTCCCCGGCGGCAAGCTGTCGCGCAAGAAATGGAAGGACGCGCTGACCGAGATCGGCACCGAGTTCCAGCAGTTCGCCAACCTGTACAAGGCGCTGGGCTGGCACGAGGCGATCGGCTCTTCCGGCACGCACAAGGCGATCGGCGAGATCTGCGCGGCGATGAAGCTGACCAAGGGCGCGATCACCGCGCAGGCGCTGCCGGCGCTGCGCGACGAACTGCTCAAGGCCAAGCGGATCGAGGACATCCAGCTGCCCGGGCTGGCCGCGGAGCGGCGCCCGATCATCGCCGGCGGCATCCTGGTGCTGGAGGCGGCGTTCCAGGCGCTGGGACTGGAGAAGCTGATGGTCAGCAAGGCCGCGATGCGCGAAGGCATCCTCTACGACATGCTCGGCCGCGGCGGCGTGGACGACCCGCGCGACAGCTCGGTGGCGGCGCTGGTGCAGCGCTACGGCATCGACGAGAACCAGGCCGAGCGCGTGGAAGCCACCGCGCAACGGCTGTTCGCGCAGGTCGCCGAAGCCTGGTCGCTGGACGTGGACGACGCGCGCATGCTCGGCTGGGCCGCGCGCCTGCACGAGCTCGGCCTGATGATCGCGCACAGCCAGTACCACGTGCACGGCAGCTACATCCTGGAGAACTCCGACATCGCCGGCTTCTCGCGGCAGGAGCAGCAGGTGCTGGCCGCGCTGGTGCGCACCCATCGGCGCAACGTGCCCAAGAGCGCCTTCGAGGCCCTGCCCGACCGCCTGCTGCTGCCGGCCAGGCGCCTGGCCGCGCTGCTGCGCCTGTCGGTGCTGCTGCACCGCGCCCACGAATCCGACCCGATCCCGACCCTGGAGCTCACCGCCGAAGGCAACCGGCTGGCGCTGATCCTGTCGCAGGGCTGGATCGATTCGCGGCCGCTGCTGCGCGCCGACCTGATCGGCGAGGTGGAAGGCATGGCGGGGCTGGGAATCGTGTTCAAGCCGTTCGTGGCCTGAAGGCGGGGATTGGGGATTCGG
>DNXT01000338.1:5074-5463 GCA_003505795.1 Lysobacteraceae bacterium
CCGAATCCCCAATCCCCGCCTGTCATCCACCCGCCGTAAAACCGACACCTCGCTGCCACCGCTCCCGGCCAAGATGGCGCAAACGGGAGAACGGCCATGCGCTACGCGATCGTCACCGAAACCTATCCTCCCGAGGTCAACGGCGTCGCCCTGACCGTCCACGGCCTGGAGACCGGCCTGCGCTCGCGCGGCCACCAGGTCGAAGTGGTCCGTCCCCGCCAGGCCGGCGACCAGGAGCCCGCCGACGCCCTGCTGGTGCGCGGCGCGGCGCTGCCGCGCTACCCGGGACTGAAGTTCGGCCTGCCCGCCACCCAGCGACTCACGCGCCACTGGCACGGCAATCCGCCGGATGCGATCTACGTGGCCACGGAAGGCCCGCTGGGCTGGTC
>DNXT01000191.1:0-4601 GCA_003505795.1 Lysobacteraceae bacterium
CACGTGCCGCTACGCCAGCGCACGGATCCGCGGCGACGAGGTGCTGCTGCGCGCGGACAACGCCGGCGCCGCCACGCGCGTGCGCTACGGCTGGGCCGACAGCCCGGTCGTGACCCTGTACGACGGCGCCGGCCTGCCGGCCGGGCCGTTCGAGACCCCGATCAAGTAAGGCCCATGTCCAGAGCCCCCATGAACGCCCAAGCCAGCGAAACTCGCCGCTACAGCTCCAGCAACGACCGCGAGATCGTCGATGCGAAAGTCATCGTCACCTGCCCGGGGCGCAACTTCGTCACCCTGAAGATCACCACCCGCTCCGGGGTCCATGGCCTGGGCGACGCCACCCTCAACGGCCGCGAGCTGGCGGTGGCCGCGTACCTGCAGGACCACGTGGTGCCCAACCTGATCGGCCGCGACGCCGGCCGCATCGAGGACCTGTGGCAGTTCCTGTACCGCGGCGCGTACTGGCGCCGCGGCCCGGTGACGATGAGCGCGATCGCCGCGGTCGACGTGGCGCTGTGGGACATCCTCGGCAAGATGGCCGGGCTGCCGCTGTACCAGTTGCTGGGCGGGCGCTCGCGCGAGGGCGCGCTGGTGTACGCGCACGCCAACGGCCGCGACATCGCCGAGGCCAGCGACGAGGTCGGCAAGTACGTCGCGCAGGGATTCCTGGCGGTGCGCGCGCAGTGCGGCGTGCCGGGGGTCAAGAAGGCCTACGGCGTGGCCGCGGCCGGCAAGCCCTACGAGCCGGCCGAGAGCGAGCTGCCGGCCGAGACGGTGTGGAACACGCCACGCTACCTGGAGACCGCGCCCAGGTTGTTCGAGCAGTTGCGCCACGACCACGGCAACGAGGTCGAGCTGCTGCACGACGCGCACCACCGCCTCACCCCGATCGAGGCGGCGCGGCTGGCGCGCGACCTGGAGCCGTACCGCCTGTTCTGGCTGGAGGACGCCACCCCGGCCGAGAACCAGGCCTCGTTCGAACTGATCCGCCGGCACTCGGTGACCGCGCTGGCGGTGGGCGAGGTGTTCAACTCGATCTGGGACTGCAAGCACCTGATCGAGAACCAGCTGATCGACTACATCCGCACCACCATCGTGCACGGCGGCGGCATCAGCCACCTGCGCCGGCTGGCCGACTTCGCCGCGCTGCACCAGGTGCGCACCGGCTTCCACGGCGCCACCGACCTGTCGCCGGTGACGATGGGCGCGGCGCTGCACTTCGATACCTGGGTGCCGAACTTCGGCATCCAGGAATACATGTTCCACGTCGAGCAGACCAACGCGGTGTTCCCGCACGACTACGCGTTCCGCGACGGCCGCCTGCACGTGGGCGACACCCCCGGGCACGGCGTGGACATCGACGAAGCGCTGGCGGCGAAGTACCCGTACTCGCCCAAGCAGCTGCCGGTCGCGCGCCTGGAAGACGGCGCGATGTGGGACTGGTGATGATGCACGGCGCGGGCGGCCCTCATCCGCCCCCTTCGGGGGCACCTTCTCCCGCCTGCCGGAGAAGGATCGATCGGCTTCCTCCAACGGGCGCGAGAAGGCCCGATAGCCCCTCTCCCACCTGCGGGAGAGGGGTCGGGGTGAGGGCGCTCCTGCTGCTCTGGCCGCTCGCACTGGCGGCCGCCGCCTCCGCATCGGAACCCGTGCACTACGACTGGTTCGAGTACGCCGGCCGCGATGCCGCGCTGGAAGCGCCGCTGCCGCCCGGCCACTACCGCAACCCGGTCCTGGCCGGGTTCTATCCGGATCCGGCCGCGATCCGCGTCGGCGAGCGCTACTACCTGGTCAACTCCACCTTCTCGTACTTTCCCGGCCTGCCGATTTCGGAAAGCCGCGACCTGGTGCACTGGACCACCATCGGCCACGTCATCGACCGGCCGGCGCAGATGGACTTCGACGGCCAGCGCATCTCGCGCGGCCTGTTCGCCGCCACCCTGGCGTTCCACGACGGCCTGTTCTACGTGGTCTGCACCGAGGTCGACGGCGGCGGCAACTTCGTGGTCACCGCCCAGGACCCGGCCGGCCCCTGGTCGGACCCGGTGTGGCTGAAGGAGGTCGACGGGATCGACCCGTCGCTGTTCTTCGACGACGACGGCAAGGCCTACCTGCTCAACAACGGCGAACCGGAAGGCGAGCCGCGGTACGAGGGCCACCGCGCGATCTGGATACAGCAGTTCGACGTCGCCGCGCAGCGGACCGTCGGCCCGCGCAAGGTCGTCGTCAACGGCGGCGTGGATCTTTCCAGGCGGCCGATCTGGATCGAAGGCCCGCACCTGTACAAGCGCCAGGGCTGGTACTACCTCTCCGCCGCCGAGGGCGGCACCGGCCCGCAGCACTCGCAGGTGGTGCTGCGCAGCCGCTCGCCGTGGGGGCCGTACCAGCCCTACGAACACAACCCGATCCTGACCCAGCGCGACCTGCCGGACGGGCGCGCCGACCCGGTCGTCAACGCCGGCCACGCCGACCTGGTCGAGGCCACCGACGGCAGCTGGTGGGCCGTGTTCCTGGCCAGCCGCAGCTACGGCGCCGGCCACTACAACACCGGCCGCGAGACCTGGCTGCTGCCGGTGCGGTGGAAGCATGGCTGGCCGACGATCCTGCCGGCCGGGCAGGCGATCGCGCAGGTCGTGGCCGGGCCGTCGTCGATGCGGCGCGACGCCGTGCAGGCGCCGCTGGGCGGCAACTTCACCTGGCGCGACGAGTTCGACCGGGCCACGCTGGACAATGCCTGGACCTACCTGCGCGCGCCGAAGCGGCCCTGGGCCGACCTGAAGGCCAGGCCGGGCGAACTGACGATCGATCCGCTGGCCGAGGGCCTGGACTCGCTGCACAACCCCTCGTTCCTGGCGCGCCGCCAGCAGCACCTGACCTTCGACGCCAGCGCCGCGCTCGACGTGCCGGCGCAGCCGGGCACCGCCGCCGGGCTGGCCGCGTTCCAGAACGAAACCCACTGGTACTTCCTCGGCATGCGCCGCGTCGGCGAGCGGGTCGAGCTGTTCCTGGAGAAGCGCGCCGGCGACAACACCGAGACCGTCGCGCGCACGCAGGTCGAAGCCGGGGTAGGCCTGAAGCTGAAGATCAGCGGCGACGCCGGCGCCTATTCGTTCGCCTACGACGCCGACGGCCATGGCTGGAAGTGGCTGCGCCGCGACGAGGACGGAACCGTCCTCAGCACGAGCGTGGCCGGCGGCTTCGTCGGCACGATGCTGGGACCGTATGCACGGGCCGAACCGGCCCGCTGAGAGGGAGGAGAGGACATGCAAGACATGAATCGCGGGGGGCATATCCCTGTGGGAGGGACTTCGGTCCCGACGCTTCTGCGGGAAAGCCTGGCCGGCACTGGAGTCGCTCCCACAAAGCGGCCCTCGACGGTGGCATCGCCTCGCGCGGCGGCGCGCCCAACATCGCAGCTCATCGGCTTTCCTGAGGCGCGGACTGAAGTCCCTCCCACAAAAAGCCGCGCAGCATGGCGAGGTTCGCTCCTCGTTGTGGCCTGTGCACTATCGTTCACTGCGCAGGCGGCCAACACCACCGAGCCCGCCTACCTCGACACCGCCCGCAGCTTCGAGGAACGCGCCGCCGACCTGGTGTCGCGGATGACCCTGGAAGAAAAGGCCGCGCAGATGCAGAACGGCGCGCCGGCGATCGAGCGCCTGGGCGTGCCGGCCTACGACTGGTGGAACGAGGCCCTGCACGGCGTCGCCCGCGCCGGCGGCGCCACCGTGTTCCCGCAGGCGATCGGCCTGGCGGCGACCTTCGACACCGCGTTGATGCACGAGGTCTCCACCGCGATCAGCGACGAGGCGCGCGCCAAGCACCACGAGTTCCTGCGCCACGACCAGCATGGCCGCTACCAGGGCCTGACCTTCTGGTCGCCGAACATCAATATCTTCCGCGACCCGCGCTGGGGCCGCGGCCAGGAGACCTACGGCGAAGACCCGTACCTGACCGCGCGCATGGGCGTGGCCTTCGTCGAGGGCCTGCAAGGCGACGACCCCAGGTACCGCAAGCTCGACGCCACCGCCAAGCACTTCGCCGTGCACAGCGGCCCGGAGGCCGACCGCCACCACTTCGACGCGCATCCCTCGCAGCGCGACCTCCACGAGACCTACCTGCCGGCGTTCGAGGCGCTGGTGAAGGAAGCCCACGTCGATGCGGTGATGGGCGCCTACAACCGCGTGTTCGGCGAATCGGCCAGCGCCAGCAAGTTCCTGCTGCAGGACGTGCTGCGCAAGGACTGGGGCTTCGACGGCTACGTCGTCTCCGACTGCTGGGCGATCGTGGACATCTGGAAGAACCACAAGATCGTCGCCACCCGCGCGCAGGCCGCCGCGCTGGCGGTCAGGCACGGCACCGAGCTGGAATGCGGCGAGGAATACTCCACGCTGCCGGCGGCGGTGCGCCAGGGCCTGATCGGCGAGGCCGAGATCGACGCCGCGCTGAAGAAACTGATGTTCGCCCGCATGCGCCTGGGGATGTTCGACCCGCCGGAAAAGGTACGCTGGGCGCAGATCCCGTATGCGGTCAACCAGTCGCCCGAGCACGATGCGCTGGCGCGCCGCACCGCGCGCGAGTCGCTGGTGCTGCTGAAGAAC
>DNXT01000191.1:4743-5043 GCA_003505795.1 Lysobacteraceae bacterium
TCGCTGGTGCTGCTGAAGAACGACGGCGTGCTGCCGCTGTCGCGCGACAAGCTCAAGCGCATCGCCGTGGTCGGCCCGACCGCCGACGACACCATGGCGCTGCTGGGCAACTACTACGGCACGCCGGCCGCGCCGGTGACGATCCTGCAGGGCATCCGCGCGGCGGTGCCGCAGGCCGAAGTGCTGTACGCGCGCGGCGCCGACCTGGTGGAAGGCCGCGACGACCCCGCCGCCACGCCGTTGATCGAACCGCAGTACCTGCGCCCGTCGGCCGATTCCGCCGAGCGCGGCCTGCGCGGC
>DNXT01000339.1 GCA_003505795.1 Lysobacteraceae bacterium
GTCCTGGCGCCGGCGCGGGCGGCGGCGACGGCCTGGTTGAAGCCCTTGCCGCCGGGACCGGTGCTGTAGCGGCCGGCAATGGTCGCGCCCGGCGCGGGCAGGGCGTCGCAGCGCCACACATGATCGACATTGAACGAACCGACGACGACGACCGAACTCATAGATACCTGCTTGCGTGACTGGAACGGGGGGAGGGCTGGATAGCGTGCCGATTAGACCGGCACGCCGATGAACCGGCGCCGCCTCAGCCGAAATGCGACAGCACGCCGGCGATGGTGGCGGTCATGAACGTGGCGATCGAGCCGCCCAGCACCGCGCGCAGCCCGAACTTGGCCAGGTCGTGGCGGCGCTCCGGGGCCAGGCCGCCGATGCCGCCGATCTGGATCGCGATCGAACTGAAGTTGGCGAAACCACACAACGCATAAGTGGCGATCAGCCGGCCTTCGCCGCTCAGGCTCATGCCGGCGACCTGGCCGTTCACGATCTGCGACAGCTCGGTGTAGGCGACGAACTCGTTGATCACGACCTTCTGCCCGATCAGCGAGCCGACCGTGGTCGCGTCCGCCCACGGCGTGCCGATCACCCAGGCGATCGGCGCCAGCACGTAGCCGAACAGGGTCGACAGGCTGGTCGGCCTGCCGATCGCCGAGGCGATGCCGGTGACGTCGCCGAGCCAGGTCAGCGGCGCGTTGACCAGCGCGATCAGGGCGATGAAGGCCAGCAGCATCGCGCCGATGTTCAGCGCCAGGCGCAGGCCGTCGCCGGCACCGGCCGCGGCCGCGTCGATCACGTTGCTGGTGGTCTTCTCCACTTCCATCTTGACCGTGCCGCGGGTCAGCGGGGTGCCGGTCTCCGGCACCAGCAGCTTGGCCACCACCAGCGTCGCCGGCGCGGCCATGATCGAGGCCGCCAGCAGGTGCTTGGCGTAGAACGCCTGCTGCACCGGATCGGTGCCGCCGAGCATGCCGACATAGGCGGCCAGCACGCCGCCGGCGATGTGCGCCATGCCGCCGATCATCATCGTCAGCAGCTCGGACTGGGTCATCTTGGGGATGTACGGGCGCACCGTCAGCGGCGCCTCGGTCTGGCCGATGAACACGCTGGCGCAGACGCTGGTGGTCTCGGCGCCGGACACGCGCATCACCTTGGTGATCGCCCACGCCATCGCCCGCACCACCGCCTGCATCACCCCCAGGTGGTACAGCACGCCCATCAGCGCGGAGAAGAAGATGATCGTCGGCAGCACCTGGAAGGCGAAGATGAAGCCATAGGACTTGACGTCCATCAGGCTGCCGAAGATGAAGGTCGAGCCTTCGTTGACGAAGCTCAGCACCTTGACGAAGCCCTGGCCGAGCCAGTCGAACACGTCGCGGCCGCCCGGCACCAGCAGCACCAGCGCCGCGAACGCGATCTGCAGGCTGATGCCGGTCAGCACCAGGCGCCAGTCCACCGCGCGGCGGTTGTTGGAGAACAGCCAGGTGATGCCGATCAGTACCGCCAGCCCGAACAGACCGAAGCCGATCCTTCCCAAACCTTCGATCATTCTCGTCCCCGGCCCCGGCAAAACGGAAAGCCTAGAGCAGCGGGGGGAGGGCCGGCAAGGCAAACCCTGTTCATCCGAGGCGAAACGTCCCGGCCGCGGCGCGCGGCCGCGCGGTCCGGCCGGAGCCCGGGGTTACACTGCGCGGCCGTTCCGTGGCCCGCCGCCACGGCCACGTCCACGTCCTTGCGGAGTCCGTCCATGCTCTATCGCCGTCTCGGTTCCACCGGCCTGCAGCTGTCGGCGCTGTCGTTCGGTGCCTGGGTCACCTTCGGCGCGCAGATCGGCCGCGACGAGGCCCGCAACCTGGTCGCCTGCGCCTGGGACCACGGGGTCAATTTCTTCGACAACGCCGAGGCCTATGCGCAGGGGCGCGCCGAGCAGGTGATGGGCGACGTGATCGCCGACCTGCGCCTGCCGCGCGACGGCTACTGCGTGTCCAGCAAGGTGTTCTTCGGCAGCGCCGCGCAGCCGGCGCCGACCCAGCGCGGGCTCTCGCGCAAGCACGTGGTCGATGCCTGCGAGGCCGCGCTGCGCCGGCTGCGGGTCGACTACCTGGACCTGTACTTCTGCCACCGCGCCGACCCGGATACGCCGATCGAGGAAACCGTACGGGCGATGGACCTGCTGGTCCGGCAGGGCAAGGTGCTGTACTGGGGAACCTCGGAATGGACGGCCGCGCAGATCCGGCAGGCGCTGGACATCGCCCGTGCCGAGCACCTGTACGGCCCGTCGATGGAGCAGCCGCAGTACAACCTGCTGCATCGCGACCGGCTCGAGCGCGAGTACGCGTCGCTGTGCGAGGCCGGGCTGGGCACCACGATCTGGTCGCCGCTGGCGTCGGGCCTGCTGACCGGCAAGTACGGCGACGGCATCCAGGCCGGTTCGCGGATGGCGCAGCCGGGCTACGAATGGCTGCAGGACCAGGTGTTCGGCACCCCGGAGCAGCGCCGGGTCGAGCGTGCGCGGCAGTTCGTCGCGCTGGCGGCCTCGCTCGGCGAGGCCCCGAGCCAGCTGGCGATCGCCTGGTGCCTGCGCAACCGCCACGTGTCCACGGTGATCCTCGGTGCCAGCCGGGTGGCCCAGCTGGAGCAGAACCTGGCGGCGTTGCCGCTGCTGGAGCGCTACGACGACAGCGTCTGGCAGCGACTGGAGACGGCGGTCGCCGCCTGACGGGAGCGGAGGCCGATCGACATCCCCTAATCGCGGCCCCGTTTCCATCGAATGCTTGCATCGCAATTGTTGAGAACGGCTATTGCTAAGTTTGTGAGAATCATTATCATTTGATCCGTCCACTGTCTGGAGCTCGGATCATGACTGCCCACCCCGTATTGCTGCGTCCGGAAACCCTGAGCCTGCGCGAGCGTGCCATGCGTGCGGTTCCCGCCGAAGAGACCATCAGCAGCGAGGCCCTGCTCAAGGGCCGCCGCGAAGTGCTGATCCAGCACGGCGACAAGCTGTACCGGCTGCGCCACACCAGCAACGACAAGCTGATCCTGACCAAGTAATCCGCCCGGCCGGCGGCGCGGGTCGTCCCGACCGGCGCGCCGCCTTCCGGTTGTTTCGATGTGCCGCTCTCTCCCCCTCGGCCAACCGGCCGCGGCGCTGCCGCGCCGTGTCCGGCGTCGGGGGCTCTTGCCCTTTCCGCACGAGTCGTCCAGATGATGCGTCGCTGCCTGCCGTTGTTGTCCCCGCACCCGGCGATGGGCCCGGTTCCGGCCCGTCCCGAGATCGGAAGAGCGTCGTGTAGGGAAAGAGTGTGAAT
>DNXT01000345.1:0-962 GCA_003505795.1 Lysobacteraceae bacterium
CGACCAGCGCGGTGCCGGGCGCGGCGTCGACGTCGTCGGCGCGCAGCACTACGATCGAGGCGCGGCTTTCCGCCAGCTGCGCGCGGTAGCGCGGATTGGAGAGGAAGCCGAGCTGGCCCGGCCCGGCATGGGCGAGGGTGGCCACGCCGTGGATGGTTGCATCGCCATCGCCGTGCAGTTGCAGGCCGAAGCGCGCGGCGATGTCGTGGGCGGTATAGGTAGGATTGTTCACGCCGGGATTCTACCGTGTGGGCCGATAGCGGTCATGCCGCCCGGGCGGTGCAGGCACGCCCCAAGGCAGATCGCAGGCAACGAACTGGAGAAAAGCCCCCTTTAGTAAGGGAGGCGCGGCGATAGCCGAGGGGATTTGGAGGGCCAGTCGCCAACCCGGCTCCTGCGCAGCAGGAGCCGGGTCCGCCAGGGCATCGCCCTGGCGGGGCGGGCAGTTCCTTAGAACTGCCCGCCGAAGGTGAACTGCAGGCGCTCGATCTCGTCGCCGTCCTCCTTCTTGAGCGGGAACGCGTAGCTGATCGAGATCGGGCCGACCGGTGCGCGCCACAGCAGCGCCACGCCGGTGGAGGCGCGCAGCTCGTTGGCCTTGAAGTTGTCGATGCCGTTGTAGACGTTGCCGAAGTCGACGAACGCCGAAACGCGTGCCGACGGGCTGTCGAACAGCTTCGGGAAGTACATCTCGACCGAGCCGACCGTCTTCAGCGAGCCGCCCAGCGGCTGGCCGCGGGTGTAGTACGCGGTCGCCTCCGAACGCGGCCCCAGGGTATTGTCCTCGAAGCCGCGGACCGAGTTGGTGCCGCCGGCGTAGAAGTTCTCGTAGAACGGCAGTCCGGAGGCGGTCACGCGGCGGGCCAGGTTCGTGCCGTCGCAGGCCTGCGGAACGAACACGTTGTTCTGGTCCACGCCGCAGACGTCGCGCGAGGTGTCGTTGCCGTAGCTGTCGCCGTAGC
>DNXT01000345.1:1119-6816 GCA_003505795.1 Lysobacteraceae bacterium
CTCGAAGCGGGTGTTGAGCACGATCGCCGGGATGATCGGCCAGTACTTGGAGATCTGGTAGTTGACCTTGTAGTACTCGACCGTCGAGCCGGGCAGGGTGGTTTCCAGGCCGACGCGCTGGTACATGCCGCGGGTCGGCATGAAGTAGTCGTTGCGGGTGTCGCGCGCCCAGCCCAGTTCCGAGCGCCAGGCATGGAAGGTGCGCGATCCGATCGCATCGATGTAGTCGATGATCGCCTGCGGCGTGTAGCCGGTATAGGTGGTGATCTGGTTGCTGTCGATGCCGAACATCAGCGAGACGGTGTCGTTCTCGGTGATCGGCACGCCGAAGATCATCTGCGCCGAGCCATTGGTGCTGTTGTACTGGGCGGTGTTGTAGTCGGAGTAGTCCAGTTCGCGCCAGGACAGGTTGTAGCCCAGCGAGACGCCGTCGTCGGTGAAGAACGGGTTTGTGTAGGAGAAGCCGTAGCGCTGCAGGTAGCTGCTGCGCGAGGCCTCCACCGACACGCGGTTGCCGCCGCCGAGGAAGTTGTTCTGCGACAGCTGCACCGAGGTGGTGACGCCGTAGCTCTGCGAGTAGCCCAGGCCGAACACGAAGCTGCCGGAGGTGGTCTCCTTGACGTTGTAGACCACGTCGACCTGGTCGTTGCTGCCGGGCACCGCCGGGGTCTCGACGTCGACGCTCTCGAAGTAGCCCAGCCGCTGCAGGCGGATCTTGGAGCGGTCGATCGCCGCCTGCGAGTACCAGCTGTTCTCGAACTGGCGCATCTCGCGGCGCAGCACCTCGTCGGAGGTGCGGGTGTTGCCCTTGAACACGATGCGGCGGACCGCCACGCGCGGGCCCGGCACGACCTGCAGGTTGACCGCGACGGTGCGATCCTCGCGGTTCGGGGTCGGGATCGGGTTGACCTTGGCGAACGCGTAGCCGATGTTGCTGAGCGTGTTGGTGATCGCGTCGGAGCTGTACTCCAGCAGCGCGCGCGAGAAGATGTCGCCGGCCTTGGGGATCACCAGCTTCTCGACCTCGGCCTGCGGCAGCACCGTGTCGCCGGTGACCTTGATCTCGGAGATCTTGTACTGCTCGCCCTCGGTCACGCCGGCGGTGATGAACATGTCGCGCTTGTCGGGACTGATCGACACCTGGGTCGAGTCGATGCTGAAGTCCACGTAGCCGCGGTCCAGGTACCAGGAGTTGAGCTTCTCCAGGTCGCCGGACATCTTTTCCTTGGAGTACTGGTCGTCGCGGCGGTACCACGAGGCCCAGTTGTGCTCCTTCGACTCCCACTGGTCGAGAATGTCCTCGTTGGCGAACTTCTCGGTGCCGATCAGGTTGACGTGGCGGATCTTGGCCGCCTTGCCTTCCTTGATCGCGATCGCCACGTCGACGCGGTTGCGGTCCAGCGGGCTCACCGTCGGGGTGATCTGGACCGTGTACTTGCCGCGGTTGTTGTACTGGCGGGTCAGCTCCTGGGTCACCCGGTCCAGGCTCAGGCGGTCGAAGGTGCCGCCCTCGGTCAGGCCGATGTCGGACAGGCCCTTCAGCAGCTCCTCGGACTTGATGTCCTTGTTGCCGGTGACGGTGAGCTTGTTGATCGCCGGGCGTTCCTTGACCGTGATCACCAGGATGTTGCCCTGGCGGTCCAGCTGCACGTCCTCGAAGAAGCCGGTGCGGTACAGCGCGCGGATCGATTCGCCGACCTTGCCGTCGTCGACGGTGTCGCCACGGTTGACCGGGAGGTAGGTGAACACGGTACCGGAGGAGATCCGCTGCAGCCCGTCGACGCGGATGTCGCTGGCGACGAAGGGTTCCGCGGCCTGGGCGAGGGCCGGCAGGCTCAGGCTGGCGGCGAGGGCAAGGCTTAGCAGGCGGCGAGTGGGAAATCTCGTCATGTCACATCCGGTTGAAGTCGAATTCGTTTGTTGCGGGGTGCCGGCGCATGACGACGACATGGACGCGAATCCCTCGCAGGAGCCCGCACATCCATGCGCGGGGGTTTGTAGCAGGTTCATCGCGGGACCAGGCCGAGGATGTCGTTGTAGAACGCCAGTCCCATCAGCCCGGCCAGCACCGCCAGGCCCACGTACTGCCCGGCGGCCATGGCGCGCTCGCTGAGCGGGCTGCCCTTGACCAACTCGATAAGGTAATACAGCAGGTGTCCGCCGTCCAAGATCGGGATCGGGAGCAGGTTGATGATCGCCAGGCTCAGCGAGAGCAGGGCCAGGAAGTACAGGAACCAGTCGGTACCGCGCTTGGCCGAGGCGTTGGCCACCCGGGCGATGGTGACCGGGCCGGAAATGTTCTTGACCGAGGCGTGGCCGGTCAGCATCCGCTTCATCATGCCGAGCGAGTCGGTCGCGAGCCGGCCGGTCTCGCGGATCGCGGCCGGGACCGCGCCGAAGATCCCGTACTGCACGCGGGCGTCGTAGGCCGGGGCCTGGTTGCTGCCCACGGCGATGCCGATGCGGTAGTCGGTCTTGCCGTCCTGGCCGGCGGCGGCGTTCGGGGTCAGCTCAAGCGCCAGGCGGTCGCCCTCGCGCTCGACCTCGATCATGCCCGGGCCGCCGCGCTCGCCCAGGGCCTGGATGTGCGGGGAGACCTGGTCGGCGGAGGCGATGGCGCGGCCGTCGATCGCCACGATGCGGTCGCCCGGCTTGATCAGGCCGTCCGCCGCCGAGCCGGGCATCACGTCCGACACCAGCGCCGGCTGCAGCATGAACTGCCAGCCGAGGCCGGCCAGGCTGGGCACGCGCTGCTCGTCGAAGCCGGCCGGCAGCCGCGACAGCGGCAGGATGCGGGTGCGGGCCGAGCCCTGTTCGTCGACCACGTCCAGGCGCGCGTCGTGGCGGTCCATCGCGGCGGTGGTCAGCAGCATGCTGGCTTCGCTCCAGCTGCCGACGCTGCGACCGTCGACGCCGAGCACGCGGTCGCCGCTGCGCAGCCCGGCCTCGGCGGCCATGCCCTGGACCTGGCCCAGCGTGGCCGAGTAGTCCTGCTTGCCGATCACGAACATCGCCCACAGCAGCAGCATGCACAGCAGCAGGTTGGCGGCCGGGCCGGCGGCGACGATGGCGATCCGTTGCCAGACCGTCTTGCGGTTGAACGCGAACGCGTGCTCGGCCGGGTGCACGTCGCCCTCGCGCTCGTCGAGCATCTTCACGTAGCCACCGAGCGGGATCGCGGCGATCGCGAACTCGGTGCCGTGGCGGTCGCGCCGCGACCACAGCGGGCGGCCGAAGCCGACCGAGAAGCGCAGCACCTTCACGCCGCAGCGGCGCGCGACCCAGTAGTGGCCGAACTCGTGGAACGTCACCAGCAGGCCGAGGCTGACGATCATCCACCAGACGGAACCGATGAAGTCACCCATGGATGCGGCTCGGTTGCGGGATCGGATCAGGCATGGAGGGAATGATGGGCAAGGGCGGCTTCGGTGATCCGGCGGGCGTCCGCATCCACCGCCAGCAGTTGCTCCAGCGTATCCGCATTTCCCCCCGGAAGCGTGGCAAGCGTGTGCTCGACCAGCGCAGGGATCGCTAGGAAACCGATGTTGCCCTGAAGAAAGGCTGAAACGGCCACTTCGTTGGCCGCGTTCAGGATCGCCGGAGCGGCGCCGCCGGCGCGCATGGCGTCCCATGCCAGGCGCAGGCACGGGAAGGCGTCCAGATCGGGGGCCTCGAAGTCGAGCCGGCCCTGGGCCAGCAGGTCCAGGCCGGCGACGCCGGATTCGACCCGGTCCGGCCAGGCCAGGCCGACCGCCAGGGTGGTGCGCATGTCCGGCAGGCCCATCTGCGCCAGGGTCGAGCCGTCCACGAACTCGACCAGCGAATGCACCAGGCTCTGCGGGTGCACCAGCACGTCGATGCGGTCGCCGGGCAGGCCGAACAGGTGGTGCGCCTCGATCACCTCCAGGCCCTTGTTCATCAGCGTCGCCGAGTCGACCGAGATCTTCGGCCCCATCGACCATCTGGGGTGGGCCACCGCCTGGGCCGGGGTGACCCCGGCCAGCTCGGCGCGGCCGCGGCCGCGGAACGGGCCGCCGGAAGCGGTCAGCAGCACCTTGCGCACGCCGCGGCCGGCATCGCAGGAGCGCAGGCACTGGAAGATCGCGCTGTGCTCGCTGTCGATCGGGATGATCTCGGCGCCGGCGGCCTGCGCGGTGCGCATCAGCAGTTCGCCGGCCAGCACCAGCGATTCCTTGTTGGCCAGCAGCAGGCGCTTGCCGGCGGCGGCGGCGGCCAGGGTCGACGGCAGCCCGGCGGCGCCGACGATGGCGGCGACCACGGTGTCGCAGGCGGGGCCGGAGACCAGCGCCTGCAGCGCCTCGGCGCCGGCATGGGCCCGGGTCGCCAGGCCGGCGTCGACCAGCCCGTCGCGCAATGCCTGGAACTGGCGTTCGTCGGAGATGACCGCGTGTTCGGGACGATGGCGCATGCAGAGCGCGACCAGTTCCTCGACCCGGCTCCCGGCCGACAGCACGCTGGCCTGCAGCGTGCCGGGATGGCGCGCGATGACGTCCAGCGCCGACGTGCCGATCGAGCCGGTGGCGCCGAGCACCGCGACGCGGCGGGAAATGGGAGGCGTGGTCATGCTCAGAAGCCGAAGATTTCCTTGCCGAGCGCGAACACCGGCAACGCGGCGAGCACGCCGTCGATGCGGTCGAGCACGCCGCCGTGGCCGGGGATGACCGCGCCGGAATCCTTGGCGCCGGCGTGCCGCTTGAGCAGGCTTTCGAACAGGTCGCCCAGCACCGAGGCCAGCACCGCCACCGCCGCGACCAGCAGCAGGGCCGGGAGGTGCGCGGTGGAGACGCCGGCGACCAGGCCAAAGCCCGCCGCCACCAGCAGGCCGGCCAGCAGGCCGCCGAGCAGGCCTTCGACGGTCTTGTTCGGGCTGATCCGCGGCGCCAGCTTGTGGCGGCCGAAGGCACGGCCGGCGAAGTACGCGCCCGAGTCGGCGGCCCAGACCAGCGCCAGCGCGGTCAGCAGCCACAGGTGCCCGTTGCCGGGGCCGGCGTGCAGCAGCACCAGCGCCGACCAGGCCGGGATCAGGGCCAGGGTGCCGGCCAGCAGCTTCAGCGCACGCGCGTAGCCTTCGCCCGGGTCGGCGCCGAAGTTGAAGAAACGCAGCCACAGCAGCGCCAGCAGCCACCAGCCGACGCCGGCCAGGCTGGCGATCTGGAACAGCACCAGCGAGCCGGCCGAGGCCCAGACCAGCAGCACCATCAGCAGCAGGTTGAGCACCAGCAGCACGGTGCGCGGCAGGCTGTCGTCGACGCCGGACAGCTTCAGCCATTCCCACAGGCCGGTCAGGAACACCAGCGCAGCGAGCGCGGCCAGCCATTGGGTGGGCAGGAGCAGGATCGCGCAGATGGCGGCGGGCGCCATGATCAGCGCGGCGATGACGCGGGTCTTGGTCATGCGTGGGTGGTCTCCGCCGCCTTGGCGGCGATCTGGGCGCTGGTCAGTCCGAACCGGCGCTCGCGCTGGGCGAAGTCGTCCAGCGCCTGCTGCAGGACCGCCGCGTCGAATTCCGGCCACAGGGTCTCGGTGAACCACAGCTCGGTGTAGGCCAGCTGCCAGAGCAGGAAGTTGCTGATCCGGGTGTCGCCGCCGGTGCGGATGAACAGGTCCGGCGGCGGCAGGTCGGCCAGCGCGACGCGGCTGGACAGCGCGGCCTCGTCGATCTGCTCGGCGCTGATG
>DNXT01000198.1:0-766 GCA_003505795.1 Lysobacteraceae bacterium
AGCGCGCGCCAGCGCGCGGCCGCGCTGCCGGCCCTGGGCGGCGGCGGGTTGTGCAGGTCCGGCAGCATCTTGTCGCCCAGGTACGGGATGAACAGCACCGCGGCTACCCACGACACCAGCAGCGCGATCGTCACCACCTGGAACAGCGAACGGGTGTATTCGCCGGTGCTGGAGGCGGCGGTGGCGATCGGCAGGAACCCGGCGGCGGTGATCAGCGTGCCGGTCAGCATCGGGAACGCGGTCGACTCCCAGGCGAAGCTGGCCGCGCGCAGCCGGTCGAAGCCCTGCTCCATCTTGATCGCCATCATCTCCACGGCGATGATCGCGTCGTCCACCAGCAGGCCCAGCGCCAGCACCAGCGCGCCGAGCGAGATCTTGTGCAGGCCGATGCCGAAGTAGTGCATCACCGCGAAGGTCATCGCCAGCACCAGCGGGATCGACACCGCCACCACCAGGCCGGTGCGCAGGCCCAGCGAGAAGAAGCTCACCAGCAGCACGATCACCACCGCCTCGGTCAGCACCTGCACGAACTCGCCGACCGAATCCTCCACCGCGCGCGGCTGGTCGGACACCTTGCGCAGCTGCATGCCGGCCGGCAGGGACTTCTGCAGCCGCTCGAACTCCGCGTCCAGGGTGCTGCCGAGCCTGAGGATGTCGCCGCCGCTCTTCATCGCCACCGCGATGCCGATCGCAGGCTCGCCCATGAAGCGCATCCGCGGCTGCGCCGGGTCGGCGAAACCGCGGTGGATCTGCGCGATGTCGCCCA
>DNXT01000198.1:973-2556 GCA_003505795.1 Lysobacteraceae bacterium
GGATCTGCGCGATGTCGCCCAGGCGCACGGTGCGGTCGCCGGCGCGGATCGGGAACTCGCGCAGCGCTTCGATCGACGTGAACTGGCCGGTGACGCGCAGTTGCACGCGTTCGCCGCTGGTCTCGAAGAAGCCGGTGCCGGTCACCGCGTTCTGCTGCTGCAGCGCCTGCTGCACCGCGCTCATCGGCACACCGAGGGTGGCGAGCTTGGTGTTGGACAGCTCGACCCAGACCTTCTCGTCCTGCAGGCCGACCAGGTCGACCTTGCCGACGTCGTCCACCCGCTGCAGCTGCAGCTGGATGCGCTCGGCGTAGTCCTTCATCACCGCGTAGTCGAAGTCCTTGCCGGTCAGCGCGTAGATGTTGCCGAAGGTGTCGCCGAACTCGTCGTTGAAGAACGGGCCGACCACCTCCGACGGCAGCGTGGCGCGGATGTCGCCGACCCGCTTGCGCACCTGGTACCAGAGCTCGGCCACGTCCCTGGACGGCATCGAGTCGCGCGCCACGAAGATCACCTGCGACTCGCCGGGCCGCGAATAGGAACGGATGAACTCGTACTCGCCGGTGTTCATCAGCGCCTTCTCGATGCGCTCGGTGACCTCGCGCGAGACCTCCTCGGCGGTGGCGCCCGGCCACACGGTGCGCACCACCATGATCTTGAAGGTGAACGGCGGGTCCTCGGACTGGCCGAGATGGCGATACGACCATGCGCCGATCAGCGCCATGGCGATCATCGCGTAGAGCACGAGGGCGCGGTTGGTGAGCGCCCATTCGGAGAGGTTGAAGCGACGCATGGTGCGGGATCCCGTGAAGGTCAGGACGGAACGTCGGGACGCCTGCCGCCGCGCGGCAGGCAACGCGTATTACTTGGCCGGCGCGGCGGCGCGCGGCGCGGCCGGCAGCACCGGGCGGTTGTCGCGATCCACCGCCACCACCTGCTGGCCTTCGCGCAGCAGATGGCCGCCGCCGGCCACCACCCAGTCGCCCGCGCCGACCCCGCCAAGCACCGGCACCTCGTCGCTGGCGTAGGCCGCGATCCGGACCGGGCGCGAGGCCAGCTTGCCGCTCGCCGGGTCCACCACCCACACCGCCGTGCGGCCCTGTGCATCACGCTGGATCGCCGACAGCGGCAGCTTGAGCCCGGCACCGTCCTCGAGCGGAATGTAGACGCGCGCGCTCTGGCCCAGGTCCACGGCGGCCAGCGCATCGCCGGCCAGCGCCACCCGCGCGGCATAGGTCCGGGTCTGCGCATCGGCCGAGGCGGCGATCTCGCGGATCGTGCCCGGCAGGCGCTCGCCGGGCCGGCTCCACAGCTCGACCTCGGCCGGCTGGCCGATCGCGACCTGGCGGATGCCGCTCTCCGGCAACGCGATCGCCACTTCGCGCGCGCCGTCGGCGGCCAGGGTGAACACGGTCTGGCCGGCGGCGACCACCTGCCCGGCCTCGGCCTGGCGGCTGGCGATCACGCCGGCGGCGGGCGCGCGCAGCTGCGCGAGATCGGAAGAGCGTCGTGTAGGGAAAGAGTGTAAATCCGGTGTAGATCTCGGTGGTCGCCGTATCATTAAAAAAAAAAAAAAACATAAA
>DNXT01000199.1 GCA_003505795.1 Lysobacteraceae bacterium
GCGCGCGCGCGCTCACCCGGGTGCCCGGCGGGCAGCTGCTGACCGCCACCGACGTGCACGTGGCGGACTACCCGACCGTCACCGCGGTGCAGTGGATCGGCCAGACCATCGAGCGCGAGACCGGCGGGCGGCTGAAGCTGCGCATGTACCACTCCGGCCAGCTCGGCCGCGAGGCCGAGGCGATCGACATGGCGCGCTTCGGCGCGATCGACATCACCCGGGTCTACTCGGGCGCGCTCAACAACGCCTTCCCGCTGACCCAGGCGCTGTGCCTGCCGTACGTGTTCGACTCGGTGGCGCACATGCGCCGCGCGCTGGACGGCGGCGTCGCCGAGGCGGTGCTGGCCGGCTTCGAGAGCCGCGACCTGGTGGGCCTGGCGATCTACGACTCCGGCGCGCGCTGCTTCTATAACACCAAGCATCCGATCGTCGCGCCGGCGGACCTGCACGGGCTGAAGCTGCGCGTGGCCAGTTCGGACATCTTCATCCGGCTGATGCGCCTGCTCGGCGCCAATCCCACGCCGATGTCGCTGGGCGACACGTTCTCCGGCATGGAGACGCACATGATCGACGGCGCCGAGAACAACATGCGCAGCTTCCATTCCAGCCGTCACTTCGAGGCCGCGCACTACTGGTCGCAGAGCGACCACTCGTATGCGCCGGACGTGCTGCTGGTGTCGCGGCGCAGCTTCGAGGCGCTGGCGCCGGGCGACCGCCGGCTGCTGCTGGAAACCGCGCGCGCCTCGGTCGGGGTGATGCGCGCGCGCTGGGATGCCTCGGAAAGCACCGCACGCCGGGCCGTGGCCGATTACGGGGTGAAGTTCAACGAGGTCGACATGCCCGCTTTCCGCCGGACCGCGCAGCCGCTGCTGCAGCACTACCTCGGCCGGCCCGAGATCGCATCCCTGCACCGTCGCATCCGCGACTTCGCCTGAGGCCCGACGCGAGTGTCCGACACGACCCCCAGCCCCGTTCCGACCGGCGCCCAGCGCGCCATGGCCCTGCTCGCCGACATCGCCATCCATACCGCCGCCGCCGCCCTGCTGGGGCTGGTGGCGGTGCAGGCCTGGCAGGTGTTCGCCCGCTACGTCGTCAACGATTCGCCCAGCTGGACCGAGCCGGTCACCCTGCTGCTGCTGGCCACGGCGATGAGCCTGGGCGCGGCCGCCGGCGTGCACAGCAACCGCCACTTCGGCTTCTACCTGCTGCATGACCACGTCAGGCCCGGCGTGCGCCGGCTGATCGACGCGGTGGTGGCGCTGGTGATCGCCGCGATCGGCGCGTGCATCGCCTGGTGGGCGGCGGTGCTGCTGCTGGACGGGCTGGACATCGAGGCCGCCGGCGCCTCGATGCCGCAGAGCATCAACTACCTGCCGCTGAGCATCGGCGGCGCGTTGATGGCGGTGTTCGCGCTGAACCGGCTGGTGTTGTCGCTGCGCCCGGCCGCCGCCGCAGGAACCCGCTGAGCCATGGGCATCGCCATCCTCTTTTCCGTGTTCGTGATCCTGCTGCTGATCGGCGTGCCGGTGGCCTATGCGCTGGCCGCGGCGGCCCTGGCCACGCTGCTGTACCTGGACATCCCCAGCATCGTGCTGGTGCAGCAGATCTCCGCCGGCACCGGCTCGGCCTCGCTGATCGCGATCCCGCTGTTCATCTTCGCCGGCGAGATCATGATGCGCGGCGGCATCTCCGAGCGCCTGATCGCGCTGGCCTCGTCGCTGGTCGGGCGCCTGCGCGGCGGCCTGGGCCAGGTGTCGATCCTGTCCTCGCTGTTCTTCGGTGGCGTGTCCGGTTCGGCCATCGCCGATGTCTCGGCGGTCGGCGGCACGATGATCCCGCAGATGGTCAGGCGCGGCTACGACCGCGACTTCGCGGTCAACGTCAGCATCACCGCCGCGCTGGTGGCGCTGCTGGTGCCGCCGTCGCACAACCTGATCCTGTTCTCGGCCGCGGCCGGCGGCGGCCTGTCCATCGCCGACCTGTTCGCCGCCGGCATCGTGCCGGCGCTGCTGATGACGCTGGCGCTGATGGTCACCGGCTACGTGGTGGCGCGCCGGCGCGGCTACGGCGTGGAGGCCTTCCCCGGCCTGCGCGCGGTGATGCTGCGGCTGCTGTCGGCGCTGCCGGGGCTGGGCCTGGTGGCGCTGATCTTCGTCGGCATCCGCGCCGGCATCTTCACCGCGGTGGAGTCGGCCGCGATCGCCGTGGTCTACGCGCTGCTGGTGACCATCGTGCTGTACCGCCAGCTCAGGCCAAGGGAATTCCTGGAGACGGTGGTCCACGCCGCGCGCAGCACCGGCGTGATCCTGTTCGTGATCGCCACCGCCGCGGTGTTCGGCTGGCTGCTGGCCTACCTGCAGGTACCCGGCGCGGCGGTGGACTTCCTGCAGTCGTTCGCACACAGCCGGTTCATGGTGCTGCTGATGATCGTGGTGATGCTGCTGTTGCTGGGCACCTTCATGGACCTGGCGCCGATGATCCTGATCTGCACGCCGATCTTCCTGCCGGTGGCGCGGGCCTACGGCATCGATCCGATCCACTTCGGCCTGGTGCTGGTGCTGACCGGCGGCCTGGGCCTGGTGACGCCGCCGGTGGGCTCGGTGCTGTTCATCGGCACCGCGATCGGCAAGATCAGCGTCGGCGAGAGCATGCGCAGCATCTGGCCGTTCTGGTTCGCCGGCCTGGGCGTGCTGCTGGTGGTGGCGTTCTTCCCGCAGCTGTCGCTGTGGCTGCCGCACCTGCTGCGCGGCTGATGCGGTGGCACCTCGTACCTCCTGTAGGAGGGACTTCAGTCGCGACGAGGCCGTCCCGGTAGAGCCCATCGCGACTGAAGTCCCTCCCACAGAAGAGCGGAGATTCTCTGGAGGAAATGCAATGCGAAAGCGGAACCTGTTGTGGCTGCTCCTGGCTGTGCTGGCCTGCACCCAGGCGCACGCCGCCGACTGGAAGCGCGGCCTGGAGAACCAGCGCATCGCCGATCTCGGCGACGGCCGCTTCCTCAATCCGGTGCTGGCCGGCGATCATCCGGACCCGTCGGTGCTCAAGGATGGCGACGACTACTACCTCACCCTGTCCTCGTTCGACGCCTATCCGGGCCTGCCGATCTGGCATTCGCGCGACCTGGTCAACTGGCAGCCGCTCGGCCATGCCATCACCACCAACGTCGGCGCGATCTGGGCGCCGGACCTGGTCAGGCACGAAGGCCGCTACTACATCTACTTCCCGGCGCGCCGCGGCGAGACCGGCACGCGCAGCAACTTCGTGGTCTGGGCCGACGACATCCGCGGTCCCTGGAGCGAGCCGGTCGACCTCGGCCTGGGCAAGTACATCGATCCCGGCCACGCGGTCGGCGAGGACGGCAAGCGCTATTTGTTCCTGTCCGGCGGCGACTACGTGCCGCTGGCCGACGACGGCCTGAGCGTGGCCGGCGAGCCGAAGCACGTCTACGACGGCTGGAAGTATCCGCAGGCGTGGGACGTGGAGGCCTACGCGCAGGAAGGGCCGAAGATCACCCGCCACGACGGCTGGTACTACATGACCACCGCGGTCGGCGGCACCGCCGGGCCGCCGACCGGGCACATGGTCATCACCGCGCGCTCGCGCTCGATCCACGGGCCGTGGCAGAACGCGCCGAACAATCCCATCGTGCGCACCGCCAGCCGCGACGAGCCGTGGTGGTCGCGCGGCCACGCCACCCTGGTGGAAGGCACCGACGGGCGCTGGTGGATGCTCTATCACGGCTACGAGAACGGCTACTGGACGCTGGGCCGGCAGGCGCTGCTGGAGCCGATCGAATGGACCGCCGACGGCTGGTTCGCCGCCGCCGGCGGCGACCTCGGCCGGCCGCTGCGCAAGCCCAGCGGGCAGGCGCTGGCACACGGGCTGGCGCTGTCGGACGACTTCCGCGGCGACAGGCTCGGTCCGCAGTGGTCGTTCTACGACCCGGCGCCGGACGAGTACAAGCGCCTGTTCTTCGAGGCCGATGCGCTGTCGGTGCAGGGCAAGGGCCGCGCACCGCGCGACAGCTCGCCGCTGACCGCAATCGCCACCGACCGGGCCTACCAGTTCGAGGTCGAGCTGGAGATCGAGCCCGGCGCGCAGGGCGGCGCGCTGCTGTTCTACAGCGATCGCCTCTACGCCGGCGTGGGCAGCAACGGCGAGCAGTTCGTCATGCACCGCTACGGCGAGGAGCGTCCGGCAACGCTGGCGCCCAGCGCCCGCGGCGGGCGGCTGTGGCTGCGCGTCACCAACGACCGCCACATCGTCACGATCCACAGCAGCGCCGACGGCAAGGCCTGGACCAAGTACCCGGTGCAGATGGAAGTGTCCGGCTACCACCACAACGTCGCCGGCAAGTTCCTGGCGCTGAAGCCGGCGCTCTACGCCGCCGGCGACGGGAAGGTGCGCTTCCGCCACTTCCGCTACCGCGCCTGTCATTCGGATGCCTCCGCAGAAGCCCGCACGTCCACGTGCGAGGATCCGAGTGCGGGCCGGCTCCTGCCCGGCAATGCCACCCGGTAGAATCCCCGCACACTCGACCGGTCCGCCGCCCATGCCACCTCGCAAGAAAGCCGAAGCGCCCGCGCCGGGCCTGCCCAAGGGCAAGGTGGCGACCATCAACGACATCGCCCGGCTGTCGGGCGTGTCGAAGAAGACCGTCTCGCGGATCATCAACGACTCGCCGCTGGTGCGCCAGGACACCCGCGAGAAGGTGCAGGCGCTGATGCGCGAGGTCGGCTACGCGCCGGACCCGCTGGCGCGCGGGCTGGCGTTCCGGCGTTCGTTCCTGATCGGCATGGTCTACGACAACCCCACCGCGCAGTACATCGTCGACATGCAGTACGGCGCGCTCGACGCGCTGCGCGGTTCCAGCTTCGAGCTGGTGGTGCATCCATGCGACACCCGCAGCCCCGGCTACATCGAGGGCGTGCGCCGCTTCGTGCAGGCGCAGAAGCTGCACGGCGTGATCCTGGTGCCGCGCGCCTCGGAGGACCAGGCGCTGGCCGACATGCTCGCCGAGATCGGCTGCCGCTACACCCGCATCGCCGCGGTGGCGCTGGATGCGACCTCGCAGACGGTGATCACCCACGATCGCGACGGCGCCGCCGAGGCCGCCGACTACCTGCTCTCGCTCGGCCACCGCGACATCGCCCTGGTGACCGGCCCCAGCGCCTACCGCTCCTCGCTGGAGCGCACCGCCGGCTTCGTCGATGCGCTGGCCCGGCGCGGGATCGAACTGCCGGCCGAGCGCATCGTCGAGGCCGGCTACACCTTCGAATCGGGCGTGGCCGCGGCCGAGAAGCTGCTGCTCGGCAAGCGGCGCCCGACCGCGATCTTCACCGGCAACGACGAGATGGCCGCGGGCATCTACAAGGTCGCGCTGCGCGCCGGCATCGGCATCCCGCGCCAGCTGTCGGTGATCGGCTACGACGACAGCTCGCTGGCCTCGCGGCTATGGCCGCCGCTGACCTCGGTGCGCCGCCACACCCGCGACACCGGGCGCACCGCGGCGGCGATGCTGATCCAGCCGCAGGGCACGCCGCACCTGCCGACCGCCAGCGTGCGGCCGCACCTGATCGTGCGCGACTCGTGCCAGCCGCCGGAGGACTAGCTGTGATCTCTCAGTAGGTTGT